>NZ_JASHAX010000005.1:0-106754 GCF_047464945.1 Streptococcus mitis
AATTGCACCTTTTAAGCAAATGTCATGCAACATCTACTATTATGCGGTATTAGCTATCGTTTCCAATAGTTATCCCCCGCTACCAGGCAGGTTACCTACGCGTTACTCACCCGTTCGCAACTCATCCGGAGAAGCAAGCTCCTCCTTCAGCGTTCTACTTGCATGTATTAGGCACGCCGCCAGCGTTCGTCCTGAGCCAGGATCAAACTCTCATTAAAAGTTTGAGTTCTCACTCATTTCTGTCACTGACAGATTTATTGTTTTTTCATTGTTCAGTACTACAACCTTAGTTGTAGTGCCCTGCACATTGGTTCGTCTTGTTCAGTTTTCAAAGGTCTTTGTCGCTCGCTTCTCTCAAGCGACAACTATATTAGTATATCACAGTCGCTTTCGCTTGTCAACACTTTTTTGAAACTTTTTTTAAAACTTTTTTTCATCAAGTGTTCCAACTGCAACATACCATAGTCCGTACGGGATTCGAACCCGTGTTACCGCCGTGAAAAGGCGGTGTCTTAACCCCTTGACCAACGGACCAGAGTTGTTATTTTCAACTCTTACTATTATACCGACTTTTTATTTTTTGTCAACTACTTTTTTAAACTTTTTTTACTTTTTTGCATGAATTCCTAATGAGTACGGATGTCAAACTCTTTAAACACAATACGTAAGTCCTTTAGCACTCTTTGACGCCCTCGAAAGCGTTCATCTCTTAAGACGCGTTCTAACTCTTCTTGTTTGTCTTTACTTTGTTTACTTCTATAATCTCTTAGTGTTTCATGAAAGAGATAATAGTCATCTAGCCAGAGTCCTCCCTCACTTATACGATGACTAATCTCACCCACTTCTTCATAAAGCTCTTTATTATATCTTCGTTTGTGGCTTTCTTGCTTACGGATATAGTCTAAAATTCGATTTCGAAACTTGGTTTTGAAATATTTACGTAAGCGAGGGATATCTTCTACTAATCCTTCTTCTTTACTAATCAATTCATGTAAGCAAATCATTCCCTCTTGGTCCCAATCCGATAACTCCCATAAATGAAGGTAATATTCATTTCTACACTTGTACACAATCCCTTGGACTTCTTCATACAATTCTTTAAGCATAATCTTCCCCTTTCTGTGTACAGTCTAACAAATTCAAAAACACTTTTGGCACATTTCATCCATTCTGCACCCTTTAGCTCCTCAACTGCACAAAAAAGAGAGGTCTTGCCTCTCTTTGGGTTATTTCTCGTCATTCATTTTTGACTTTACTTCATCATAGGATAGTGCATGTGATTCTTCTTCTACTGTTTCAGGCATCTTTCCTGTTTCGTAAAGAGATTTAATTTGTGTACTATCCAATGTTTCGTATTTCAATAATGCTTCTGCAATCAACTTGTGAGTTTCACGATTTGATTGGATGATTTCAGCAGCTTTATTTCTTGCTTCATTCAATAATGAACGAACCTCTTCGTCTATTTCATAAGCTGTTTGTTCTGAAATTGATTTTTGAGGACTCTGTGCACCAAACATAGTATGGTTTCCTTCATATTGTACTGGGCCAAGTTTTTCACTCATACCGTACTCTGTAACCATTGCACGCGCCATTTGTGTCGCCTGTTCAAAGTCGTTTGAAGCTCCTGTAGTTTGGACATTAAAGATGATTTCTTCAGCTACACGTCCCCCCATTAAGCCAGCCAATTGCTCTTTCATATCTTCTTTAGATAGAAGCATTTGATCCTCTTTAGGAAGTGCAATCATGTATCCACCTGCACGGCCTCGTGGTACAATTGTAACCTTATGGACAACGCGGGCATTCGATAAGACTAGACCAACAATGGTATGTCCTGCCTCATGGTAAGCAACCAATTCACGTTCTTTTTGTGAAACTGTCTTATCTTTCTTAGAAGGACCAGCAATAACTCTATCTTCTGCTTCATCAATATCTGAGGCATCAATTATTGATTTATTGCGACGAGCAGCAACTAGAGCCGCTTCATTCAAGACATTCTCTAAATCAGCACCAACAAAACCTGGAGTTTGTTGAGCAACTAGTTTCAAATCAACATCGTCTGCCAGAGGTTTATTTTTAGCGTGAACTTTCAAGATTGCTTCACGACCTTTAACATCAGGGCGACCAACCAAGACTTTTCTATCAAAACGTCCTGGACGCAGAAGGGCAGGGTCAAGTACATCTGAACGGTTTGTCGCAGCGATGACAATAATTCCTTCATTTCCCTCAAAACCATCCATCTCAATCAAGAGTTGGTTCAATGTTTGTTCACGTTCGTCATTACCTCCGCCAAGACCGACTCCACGTTGACGTCCAACAGCATCAATTTCATCGATAAAGATAATAGCTGGTGCTGCTTTTTTGGCATCTTCAAAAAGAGAACGAACACGACTAGCTCCAACTCCGACAAACATTTCTACAAAGTCAGAACCTGAAATACTAAAGAATGGAACACCTGCTTCTCCGGCTACTGCCTTAGCAAGCAAAGTTTTACCTGTTCCTGGAGGCCCCTCCAAAAGAACACCTGCTGGAATACGGGCTCCAAGTTTTGTAAATCGTTTTGGATCTTTTAAGAATTCAACAACTTCAACTAGTTCTTGTTTTTCTTCCTCAGCTCCAGCAACATCTGAGAATCTTACCTTAATATCTTCTTTATTTGCGGCTTTAGCCTTACTACGTCCAAAACTCATTGGATTACGGCTATTATTTCCTCCCATATTTCCCATCATAGAGAATAGGAAAAAGAAGAGAATTCCGAATGGTACAATGGATACAAGAATATTAATCCACATACCACTTGAACTTTCATGCTTAACAGTTACTTCCGCTTTATGATCAGAAGCAAGCTTTTGCAATTCGGATACTGTAGTATCTGAAGGAAGAATAATACTTGAAAATTTCTCTACTGTTGTAGCAGATGGAGAAAAGAACTGAATGCCTGTTTCTTCTTTACTTGTTTTAGGATTTTTATAAACACCTGAAACTTCGATAACACTGCCATTTGGTTGGTAAGTCAATTCTTTTACATTGTCATCGGTAATTTCTTTTACCAATTCTGTATAATTAATTTGCTCACTTTTCCCTGCAACACTACCTGTACTAAAATACTGATAACCTGTAACTAGGAGAAAAATAAGTAATAACCATAGAAAAGGATTTTTAATTAAACCATTATTTTGTTTTTTCATTAAAAATTGTTCTTTCTAATTTGAATACACTTCTTCTTTCAATACTCCAACATAAGGAAGGTTACGATAATTTTCTTTGTAGTCTAAACCATAACCTACTACAAACTCATTTGGGATAGTAAAGCAGGTATAGTCTGCCTCAATTTCTACAACACGTCCCTCTGGTTTATCCAATAAGGTTGCAATCTTAACAGAAGCTGCTTCTCTTGCAATAAACATATCTCGCAAATTCTTCAAAGTTTGACCTGTATCAATGATATCTTCTACAAATAGAACATGTCTTCCTTTGATATCTTGAGTCACATCTTGTTTAATATTGATAACACCACTACTTGCTGTTCCACCATGGTAGCTAGAAACCATCATGAAGTCCATTTCAATATGTGTATCAATATATTTGACCAATTCAGCCATAAAAGGAATAGATCCTTTTAAAATCCCAATTAAAATCGGATTTTTTCCTGCATAGTCTTTGGTTAATTGAGCACCTAATTTTTTAGCAGCTTCTGTAATTTCATCGTGTGAAACAAGGATTTTTTTAATATCGTTTTCTAACATTTTTTTACCTATCTATTTTTTCTATATAAAGTACAGTGTTCATTATATCATTTTTCGTGTTTTTACTCAAATTACTGGTCGCAATTCCCAAAATTGAAACAATTTCACCAAATTGCTCAATAATCAGAGCAGATTTTCGCTTTTCCATAGGGATTTTCAAATCGATAAATAGACGTCTGAGTTTTTTTCTATGTCCATTTTGAATCAAAACATCTCCTGTTTTTCGATGACGAATGTGTATGGATGTTTCGCGTGAAACAGGTATTTGTTGAATTGATTCACCTTCTAAAGGAAGTCCAAAGGAAAATAAATATCCTTTATAAGCTACCTGATTTTGATAGTGTAACACAAGTTCATCTTCCTTTTCATCAGCCTGCGGACTGATTTTACAAATCTGAAACTGTCGATACTCTTTTATCAATTCATAGCCATTTTTAAGCAGATGACGATACTGGCTTTTAGTTTTTAAAATTTGCCGAACTTCTTCAAACTGAGCTTTTGTGAGATTCAAATCTGGAAAACGATTCAGATAAGTTTGAAGTAAAACTCTTTGTGTAGACTCAGAGTAAGACAATAGCTGCTCTAAATTTTCTACATCAATATTGTTAGATAATTCAGTTATAGCTAAGTCGTAATCTAAAATTTCATTACCGATACTTAAGATTGCATCTCTAAATCGAGGATTTTCTTTTTCTAAATCTGGTAAGTAAGAGTTTCGAATACGATTGCGAAAATAATGATTTTTCTTATTTGATGTATCTTCAAAGTGAAAAATTTGTGGAAAGTCTTTTTTCTGAAAATGCAAGAAGGGCCGAATGATTTCTATCTCTCCGACTACTTGCTTCGCCTTAATTCCTGATAGATAGCGCAAGCGAGTCCCTCGAATCAAACGCATCAAAATCGTTTCCACCTGATCATCAGCATGGTGGGCAGTGACTAAAGCTGTCGCACCTGTCTTTTTCATGACCTCTTTAAAAAAATCATAACGAAAATGTCGAGCACGTGCTTCTGAAAATTCTCCTGAAAAATTGCTGATATAAATAGGAAGCTCTGCTTCAGTAGCCAACTTCCTTAATTCCTTTTCTTCCCAATCTGATTCTACTCTCTGCTTATGATTCACATGAGCTAGAATCAATTCAATTTCTAACTCTTTTTGATAAGTAGATAATACCTTAAATAGAAACATAGAATCTAACCCACCAGAAAGAGCTAGCACCACCTTAGTATGCTTTTTGAAATATCCCTTCTTGAGAAAATGATTTAAAAAATCTTGTTCCCTCATTTTAGAACCTCATAAACATCCTTGGCTATCTTAGAAATCGTATCATAATCAGAATTTTTAGTGAAAATAGAAAGAATAAATGGAGAATCTGCATAGACAACACCCGTATCATGCTTAAATTCGTCCGCATCCCCAATTTTATGAGCTACCTTCACAGAAACACCTTTGGCAATTCTCTCATTATCAAAATCTGTTTTAGTCAAAGACTCTAACACAAATCCATTTTGATTATAAATAGCTTCCATGACCTTCCCGGCCATCTTGGAAGAAATCAATTTTTCTTTTGTATCCCAATCATCTCCCATAATGGCAGACATCTTGGACTTGAATGTGGAATCAGATTGGTTTGAAATGTAATAACCCAATATATTATGAGCTACATTATCAGATTCTTTAGATACTTTTGTGATTAAGTCCTTGAGAGAATACTCTTTATTATCCTCTTTTTTAGGAAGACTACCACTTCCCTCTGGTTTATAAGAACCTGGAAAATCATTGACTGCAGATACATATTTTACAGTCGTATCTAACTGATAAAGACCCTCATTTATTTTTTCTTGCGCATAATAGAGATAAGGGAGTTTCAAAACGCTGGCTGCATACATCTTTTCATCTTGATTGATACCAGCTTCTTTTCCAGTAGTCAGTTGCTTAACATAAATAGAGAAAGAATCTTTCTGATATTTTTCAGATAACATTTCTTGAACTTTACTCATCCGATTATCTTCTTCAGAAGTTGATTCTTTAGCTACCCATCCAGCCTGATCAATATGTAGAAATTCTCTTCCTTCTACAAACATGGTATTGTCGATTGATACTTGCGAATAAGCTGATAAGGATGATTTCACTTCTTTTAAATCATAAGGGCTATTATACAGTTTAAAGTCAGATTCTAACCATACTTTTTTTATTGCTGGAGTTACCTCTGATTGATCATATAAAAATCGTTTGTCCGCAGCTATAAATTGATGATTTGATAGCTTAAATACCGGAATTCCTTGTTTATTTAAGCGCCACTCGGTTATTTGAAAACTTGTTTGGGGAGTCAATTTTCCAGATTCCACTACTAAATCTTCATTCGCATAGACAGGAACTTCTCCATAAACCATAGGAGAACTTAATTTTTCTCTAAAATAAATACCAAAGTCAGATTGTGAAAGGTAATAAATTTCTTTTGAAGTATAGACTACTTCTTTTTCTGTGCTAACGACTTTTGAAATGGTCAAAAAACTTGGTAGCAACAAAATAATTAAGAATTTACGCATTCTTCCTTTCCTTTTCTTCTTGTAAACGCAATAATTGATTTTTATCAGCCAACTCTTCCAGCTTTTCATCTGATAAACTCAAAAATTGCTCAATTACGTCTAGTAAATTTTCCATTTTATCACCTTTGAAGCAAGTCAGGAATCGTATAAACTATTTCCCTCGACTTAGAATAATAGTACTTCGCTCGTGTATATTTGGCAGCATAATCCTCATCTTTCAACTTGATAGCAAATGCTGTCTCCTTATCCTTTTCATCACTCAAAGTTTGATACTGAGTTTGCAAGTCTGCTAATTGCTGACGTCGTTGGAGTAATTGCTGATAACTCTGCGCTAAATTAAAAGTTGGCAAGATAAATAATAGCATAATCAAAATCAATACCCACCCCATAAAACGATTCCGTTTTTGTCGTTCTTTCATCAGGTAGCGACGTCGTTGATATTCATTTTGAATAAAAGAATTATTCAATTGTACAATATTTTTAGACATTTTCTTCTACCCGTTTTTCACTGATAATTTCATACATGCCTGCTGCATCTTCTTTTTTTGTACTATCTTTCATCTCTAGTACTTTTACAAGTAGCAACTTATTGCCAAAGCGAATTTCAACTTGGTCATTAACTTTCAAATCCGTTGAACTTTTGGCCAAGATTCCATTCACCTTGATTCTGCCTTTATCTGCTACTTCTTTTGCGACTGTACGACGCTTGATAATTCGCGATACTTTTAAATATTTGTCTAATCTCATCCTTATTACCTCAACTTATTATTGTACCATTTTTATCTATTTTATAGAAGAAAAATATCAAATGGAATTTTCTTTCTTAGACTCTTTTATCTCTAATAAACTTTCTCCAAAAATGAGCAGACCTTCTAAAATTTCATAGTCCTTCTTGTTTCGGATATCAAACACAACTTCCATTAATCCCTTATTCTCAGCTATGGCTGCTTTTAAGTCCGTTGCGGATAAAGCTTTAAAATAATCTTGAGCCAAAAACAATCGCTGAGTAATTTTTTCAAATTGAACTGTAATCTTATTTTCTTTTCTTTCCACACGTTGAACAAAGACCTTGTCCAAATATGACTTGACTAAACCAATCTCTAAAAGATAGGCTACTACATCTGGGTATTCTCCAAAACGGTCTATCAACTCCTCTTGTAACTCTTCATAATTGACACGGTTGTCAATTTGACGAATTTTCTTGTAAATTTCAATCTTATGTCGTTGGTCTGAAATATAAGTATCAGGAAGATAGGCATCAATTTGCAAAATCAACTCAGCATTCACTTTGGTTCTTGTGTTAGTGTTAGCATTACCGTTTCGTTTAGCAATAGCTTCCTCTAATAACTGCGAATACAATTCAAAACCAACAGAATCAATGAAACCAGACTGGGATTTTCCTAGGAGATTCCCTGCTCCACGAATCGAAAGATCTCGCATCGCAATCTTAAATCCGGATCCCAATTCTGTAAATCCTTTAATCGCTTCTAATCTCTTTTCAGAGACTTCACTAATTGATTTTTCTGGACGATACATGAGATAGGCATAAGCAATACGATTACTACGACCGACTCTTCCTCTTAACTGATACAAGGTTGACAAGCCCATATGGTCCGCATTTTCAATAAATAAAGTATTAGCATTTGGAATGTCCACCCCTGTCTCAATAATGGTAGTCGTCACCAAGATATCGTATTGTCCCTCAATAAAGTCTAGTAGAGTATTTTCCAACTGGATTTCACTCATTCGACCATGAACATAACCAATCGAAGCCTCTGGAATCAACTCCTGTAATTCTGAAACCTTCTGGTCAATCGTGTCAACTTTGTTGTAAAGATAGTAAACTTGACCTCCACGCTCCATTTCACGCAAAACAGCATCACGAATGACACTATCATTCTTTTCTAAAACATAGGTTTGCACTGGATAACGATTAGTCGGCGGAGTTTCAATAACAGACAAATCTCTGATTCCCAGCATAGACATGTGAAGGGTACGAGGAATTGGCGTTGCTGTCAAGGTCAGGACATCTACTTGTTTTTTCAGTTCTTTCAAGGTTTCCTTATGCTTGACACCAAATCGCTGTTCCTCATCAATAATCATCAAGCCCAAATCAGCAAACACAACATCTTTTGACAAAATACGATGGGTTCCAATCAAAATATCAACTTGACCGTTTTTCAATTTTTCAAGTGTTTCGGTCTGCTCTTTTTTACTTCTAAAGCGACTCAACACATCAATATTAACTGCAAAATTTTGGAATCGTTCCTTAAAATTTGTATAGTGCTGTTGCGCTAAAACCGTCGTCGGAACTAAGACGACAACCTGTTTGTGATCATTGACTGCCTTAAAGGCTGCACGCATAGCAACTTCAGTCTTCCCAAAACCAACATCCCCAACTAAAAGTCGATCCATTGGCTGAGAAGCCTGCATATCTCTCTTGATTTCCTCAACACTACGAAGTTGATCATCGGTTTCAACATAAGGGAAAGCATCATCAAAAGCAACTTGCTCTTCATCATCAGCTGAGAAAGCAAAGCCCTTCAACTGACTACGCTCAGAATAGAGTTTAATTAAATCGTCAGCTATATCCTCTACCTGGTTCTTAACTTTTTGCTTTGCTTTTTTGAAATGACCATCATTTAATTTATTTAGTTTAGGTGCTTTCCCATCACTTGAAACATATTTAGACAGTAGATGAATCTGTTCCACTGGGATAGAGATTTGATCCCCGTTTTGGTATTGAACACTAACATAATCACGGTGAATCCCTTTGATTTCAATTGTTTCAATCCCTAGATATTGACCAATTCCATGGATATGGTGAACAACGTAATCTCCTTTTTCAAGTTCATTGTAATCTTTTAATCTCTCTGCATTTGAAACATGTTGTCTTCGAAAACGACGTTTCAATTTCTTTTGAAAAATCTCATGTTCAGTTATCAATAAAATCTTTTCATCTACAAAATGAAAACCATGTCTGATATTACCCTCAATTAAGTTTACAGATTCTTTACAAATACTTGACTTATCTCTGGAATCCAATTTAATCTGGTATTCCTCTAAAACATCCTCCAATGTTTTACTTCCCATTGAATTGCTAGACTGCAGAATAATGGTGTAATCCATTTTTTTATATCGTTCAATTTCTTCTTTTAGAAAAGAAAATTGATTGAAAAACTCCTGCATAGGATATTGATTAAATTGATAAATTTGATCAAACTTGAGATTTCCTAAACCCTTTTGCATATTAGAGAAAAAGGTAACCGGACTCTGTTTTTTATAGATATGCTCTGTATCTGCAAAATACTGCATCTCAGAAAATGCTTTACTGTTCTGTAATTCTTCTGTAAAGTACTGCGCTAATTCTCTTTCAAAGACTTCATACTGATTCATCAATTTTTGATAATCATCAAAGAATATTGGAGTATCTTTTTCAATATAATCAAAGACAGTCCATGTCTTATCATAGCATAAAGATAAAAACTTCCGAGAATCTGCATGACTTTGTTTTTGGTGAAAACTTGAAAGAATTTCTTCTAGGTATGATTTCAAAATCGGTGATAAAGTCTTCGAAATGTGTTTTTCTAAAGCTGATTGACCTAGTTGATAATCCTTTTCTCTCAAAATTATGTCGCTAGCTGGAAATATGGTGAGTTCTGTCTGATTTTCTTTCGATAATTGTGTTTCGACTTCAAATAACCTAATACCATCGACTTCATCACCAAAAAACTCAATTCGGCAAGGTTCTAACTGGGATATTTCAAAAATATCTAAAATATCTCCTCGAAGACTAAATTCGCCTTGAGTTTGTACTTGTGTAACCTTTCGATAGCCGATTTCTTTTAACTGATGGATAAGTGCATTTTGGTCATATTCTTCACCAACTGAGATTTTTACAATACTATCTTTGAATACATTTGGAGACGGTAAAATCAATCGACTTGCTGCGATATTACAAACTAAAATCCCTCTCTTAGATGAATCAGTCAAAAAACGCAAGGCTTCAACCCGTGAAATGATTTTTTCTTGTGAAGACATCAAAAACTCGACCATAGGGGAGTCATCTATCAAAAATGGATAGACAAGTTCCTCACCCAAGACAGATATAAGATCACTAACAAGTCCTTCTGCTTCTCCATAAGTTGACGTCAACAACACAATCTTATCTTCCTGTCTCAAACTACTAGCAATTGCTAAAGCTTTTGTAGAAGTTGACAAGCCTAACATTAATTGTCTTTTCTTATCTGTCAGATTTTGATGCCATTTTTTTATCTGATCATTTTCTGAGAATAAATCTAATAAGGTCACCATTTATCCGTTATACCTCTGCATCGTTTTTTCAAAGTTTTTCTCTTTTAAATAGTAGTTTACAGAATCGTCAACCTTGTCAATAGACTGTAAAATACCAATATAATCATCCTTGTCAAAGGTACTCAAAACATGGTGAACAACTGACATACCATTTTTAGGTCTTCCGATTCCAATCTTAATACGATTAAAGGTTTGGGTTCCAATATGTTGAATAATAGACTTGATACCATTATGACCACCTGCTGAACCTTTTGCTCTTAAACGAATTTTCCCAACTTCCATGTCAAGGTCATCGTAAATAACGAGTAAATCTTCAATATCCAAACCATAATAAGTCAATAAAGCATGGACCGCTTTTCCACTTTCATTCATAAATGTCGTTGGTTTGACAAGATAAATTTTTTCTCCATTTAGGAAAAATGATGCTAGATCAGCTTGAAATATCTTATCATGTGTAAATGTGACATTCTGTTTTTTCGCTAGTTGGTCAATCAACATAAAACCAACATTGTGTTTTGTTTCAAAATATTTATCCCCTGGATTTCCTAATCCTACAAGTAATTTGGTCATTTATTTGTCCTTTCAAAAGCCAAAAGGGTTGGAATTTTTTTCCAACCTAATTGATACTATTCATTAAATTTTTAGACATTAAAGCGGAATTCCATGATATCTCCGTCTTGGACGATATATTCTTTACCTTCTTCACGCAAGCGTCCAGCTTCTTTTACGGCCTTTTCAGATCCGTATTTTACGAGATCCTCATATGACATGGTTACTGCACGAATAAAGCCTTTTTCAAAATCTGAGTGGATAATACCAGCTGCTTGAGGAGCCTTCATACCACGTTTGAAGGTCCAAGCGCGAACTTCTTTTTCACCAGCTGTAAAATAAGTTCCCAGTCCAAGCAAGTGGTAAGCTGCACGAGTCAACTTGTCAACGCCTGATTCTGTCAATCCAAGTGCTTCAAGAAATTCTTTCTTGTCTTCATCGTCTAACTCAGAAATTTCTTCCTCAGCACGCGCAGAAATAACGACTACTTCAGCATTTTCTGTCGCTGCAAATTCACGAATTTGTTTAACATAGTCGATAGAGTCAGGTTCTGAAACCACATCCTCATCCACATTGGCAACATAGAGAACTGGTTTAGTCGTCAAAAGGAAGAGACCTTTGACAACTTTTTGTTCTTCATCTGTAAATTCGATGGTGCGAGCTGATTTTCCATCTTCAAGGACGGGTTTAATCTTTTGAAGAACATTGAATTCTGCTACTGATTCTTTATCTTTTTGCGTACGTGCCATCTTTTCTACACGTGCATAGCGCTTATTGACTGATTCTAAGTCAGCAAGAATCAATTCTAGGTTAATGGTGTCAATATCTGCAAGTGGATCCACAAAGGCATCTTCACGTCCTTGCTCGCGCATGACATTTTCATCATCAAAAGCACGAACTACATGAACAATCGCATCTACTTCACGAATATTGGCCAAGAATTTATTCCCTAGCCCTTCTCCTTTTGAAGCTCCTTTTACAATTCCTGCGATATCTGTAAATTCAAATGTTGTTGGAACTGTCTTTTTAGGAGTAATCATTTCAGTCAATTTTTGTAGACGTTCATCTGGAACTTCCACCATTCCAACGTTTGGGTCAATAGTCGCAAATGGGTAGTTAGCTGCCTCTGCTCCTGCTTTTGTAATTGCATTAAATAGTGTTGATTTACCAACGTTTGGCAAACCAACGATACCTGCTGTTAAAGCCATATTTTCTCATTCTCCGTTTTCATTTCAATCCCTAATATTATAACACAAAAAGGGAAAACTTGCTAACCCTCTAACTAAGGATGCTCAGTCAATAATTTTATTCATTTTTCGATCAAAATCATAGCGCCCCATCATGACAACATGGTCACAATTACTACATTTGATTTTGATATCTGCTCCTACACGTGTAATTTCCCAACGATTTGCTTTTTTACCTGTTGATTTGATGGTACAAGCATGTGGTTTTTTCATCTCAACAAAATTTCCAACTTGATACATACTACTCTCCTTTTCTTTTTCGATTATATCATAAAAGAGGCGAGCTAGGCTCAACCTCTTTCACTTAATTTGTACGAACTGGGGTGATGAGCTGCATGAAGTCCTCGTCAGTGTCTGCTGGCACAAGAGTAAATGGACGAACAGCTGAGATAAAGCTAATGGTCACCTTTTCGCTATTTAAAGCTTTAAGAGAATCAATCAAGTAAGTTGGGTTGAAACTAATGGTCAAATCTTCACCAGTAACCTGATCAGTATCGATTTCTTCGTTTACTTTACCAACTTCTGGAGAGTGAACATGGGCGCTAACAATCCCATTTTTAATTTCAAGTTTCACAGTACCATTTTGAGTCGCACTTGATAAAAGACGAGCACGTTCCATTGACTGGCGTAAGTTTACAACATCAAAAGTAATTGTAGTGTTAAAGTCTGTTGGAATCAAACGATCTGTGTCAGGATAGTTTCCTTCTAACAAACGTGTGTAGAAACTAATATTTTCACTTCTAAAGAGGATTTGATTGTTAGCAAAGAAAATCTCTACAGTTTCAATATCATCTGTAAATACCACTGAAAATTCGCGTAGAGAGCGGCTAGGAATCACGACATCAAAATCATCACTATTTTTCTCAAGCGTTAATTTTTTCTGGCTTAAACGATGAGAGTCTGTTGCCACTGTTTTTAACTCTTTGTGTTGACTCAATACAAAATGAACACCTGTCAAAATTGGACGACTTTCTTGTGTACTTGCAGCAAAAGCTGTTTCATTGATAATTTTCTTGAGCAATTTTGTTTCAAGAACCAAAGGAGTGCTTGCTGAAATTTCTTGGATTCGTGGATACTGTTCGCTATCTTTTCCTTTTAAGGTAATTTCTGATTTGCCGCTGGTTAAAACAATTTGATTTTGTTCAATTTCTTTAAAATCAAGAGTCACATCAGGTAGGCTAGATACCACATTGATAAAGAAAGAAGCTTCAAGAAGGATCGAACCTAAAGAAGTAATTAATAGACCAGCATCTTCATTTTTTTGAGAAATAAAATTTTCAATTGAAATTTGACCATTTGAACCAATTAAAGTAACACCTTCATTGGTCACGTCAATTTTGACAGTTGATAAAATAGGAATGGCATTTTTAGAACTAATAGCTCTCTTAGTTGTATTCAATGCTTGTAGAAATAAATTTTTATTAATTGAAAAATGAATCATGGATTCTCCTTTATTTATTTTTAGTATTAGAAGGATAATAGTAATAATAGAGTCTGTGAAATCTGTGGAAAACAGACTTTAAACAAGTCATATCAAGTTTTTTGGCTTGTTTAAAAAATGTGGATAAAAAAGATAAAAAAGCGAAAGTTATCCACAAGTTATTTTATTTTCTTTTTGATTGATTCAATTTCTAAACGTAAATTATCGTCTTCATCAATCAAAGATTTAATTTTTGCATGGGCATGAATGACTGTTGTATGATCTTTTCCACCAAATTCCTTCCCAATTTTTGGAAGACTATTATCTGTTAGTTCTCTAGATAAATACATGGCTACTTGACGGGCTAACACAATATTTTGAAGGCGTCTGCTTCCCTTCATTTCTTTGACGCTGACACCATAAAAGTTACCAACTTCATTTTGGATTTTGTCAATTGGGATGACGAGCATTTGGCTAACATCTTGTTTGCGAGCTCTAATAGCTTCTGCAGCAATATCAATAGTGATATCCTTGATTTTTTTTACTCGGGCAATTAAAGTGATGTCGTTGATGGCTCCCTCAAGATCTCGAACATTTGAATCAAATTGCCCAGCTAGGTATTCTAGAGTATCACTTTGGAAATTGTAGCCTAAATGTTCCGTTTTACTTTGTAAAATGGCAATACGTGTTTCAAAGTCAGGGGGCGTGATAGTTTGTGTCAATCCCCAACTAAAGCGCGTGACAAGCCTCTCCTCGAGCCCTTCTAGATGTTTTGGACTACGATCACTGGTTAGGACAATCTGTTTTTGCTTGTCATGAAGGGCGTTAAAGGTATTGAAAAATTCTTCCTGAGTTGCGACTTTTTTTCCGCTGAGTGACTGGATATCATCGATTAACAAAAGATCAAGACTACGATAGGTTTTTTTAAACTTTTCCATTTCACCAAGTCTTAGGTGATCAAGAAAGTCATTAATAAAGCTTTCAGCAGGTATATATTTGACACGCGCATTTGGAATATTTTTTAGAATTTCATTTCCAATAGCGTTTAACAGGTGAGTCTTACCAAGCCCAGGTCCTCCATAGATAAAAAGAGGGTTATAGGTCAGAGCCAAATCTTCAGAGACAGCTAAAGCGGCTGATACTGCCCAAACATTTCCATCCCCTTGAATAAAATTATCAAAGGTATACTTTTCTTTTAACCCAGTATCCGAATAAGGAATAGATGCTAACTTTGGACTATAATCATAAAGAGTTGAATTTGTAGCTTCTTCAACTTGTGAGATAGTCGTATCTTGAGGTTTAGTGAAAATATAGTGGGGAGTAATCTCAGCATCATAAATTTCAAATCCAGCAACGACAATAATATCTTTTAGTTGTTTTTCCCAGACCATTTCCATTTCAGATCGTGGTAAAAATATAGTGGCAACATTTTCCTCTACCTTGATGAGTTCAGCTTGAATAGCATAGAAATCATACATGGATCGAGTCAGTCTTTCTTGAGCAAATTCTAAGATACGATTCCAAAATTGTTTTTCTTTCAATCCTTTCTCCTCCTTTACTATTTAAAAGTTTAATACTAGACCTATTTTACCATAGAGAACAAGAATTTTCCACAAGCTGTGAAAAATAATCCACAATGTTACCAAGTTTTATCCACAGGTTGGGGATAAAAGCAGAAACTATTGATTTATTAAGCTTTTTATTGAAAAAAATAGTGGATAACCTTGTGAGATAAAAAAATAAAAGAACAGCCTTATTTCAGGCTGTTGATAATTCTACTGTATTCTTCTTGATTTGAAAAAGAAATAATAATTTTTCCACTATCTTTTTTAGACATTTTGATTTCTACATCGAATCCGAGTAGTTTTTTTAATTGTTCTTCTTCATTTTGTATGAAATGATCATTTTTTTGCAGTTTCTTTTGTTTTTTCTCTGTCAGAAGAGCTTCTAACTTCCTTACAGAAATGTCTTCTTCTATAATTCGTTGAAAGAAATAGTCTTGTTGTTTCTTATTCAACCCAACTAGAGAACGAGCATGTGCTTGTGATAGTTTGCCATTTTCTACTTCTGAGAGAATCTGTTCTGGCAAGGAAAGCAAACGAATGGAGTTGCTGATATATGGACGAGACTTTCCCATTTTATCTGCAATTTCAGCATGGGTGAATCCTTTCTCTACGAGAGATTCATAGGCGCGTGCTTCTTCTATAGGATTTAAATTTTCTCTCTGCAAATTTTCAATAATGGACTGGACCATCATCTCTTGGTCTGAAAGCTGTTTAACAATAGCTGGGATAGACCTTAGACCAGCTAAAAGTGAAGCCCGATAGCGTC
Source organism: Streptococcus mitis (assembly GCF_047464945.1). Lineage (GTDB taxonomy): Bacteria > Bacillota > Bacilli > Lactobacillales > Streptococcaceae > Streptococcus > Streptococcus mitis_EA. Next base: position 16,152 of record NZ_JASHAX010000005.1, read on the forward strand.
TCTCTCCTGCAAGGATTTCATAACCAATAACAGGAGATTGACGAACAATAATCGGTTGAATGACCCCATTTTCTTTGATAGACTGTGCTAGTTCATGTAGTTTTTCTCCATCAAATTCTTTTCGAGGTTGATAGGGATTTTTTTGTATATCCGTGATAGAAATCATTTCAAATTTTTCCATGATTCTACACTAACACATCTTTTCTCTTATGTAAAGCTTTCTTTACATAGATGTCAATTAAGATTCTAAATCGCCTGAACTCTTGTCAAGTTTAATAGATGTAGTTTCTTCTTTACCGTTACGATAGTAAGTTATTTTAATAGTGTCTCCGATAGAATGATTGTAAAGAGCACTTTGTAAGTCTGTTGATGAAGAAATCTCCTTGTCATCTACTTTTGTAATAACATCGTATTTTTCAAGGTGACCATTTGCAGGCATATTACTTTGCACAGAACGAACAACTACACCAGATGTTACACTGCTTGGAATATTCAGTCTTCTAATATCACTTGTATTAATATTTGAGAGATTGACCATTTGGATGCCCAAAGCTGGACGCGTCACTTTTCCGTTCTTTTCCAACTGTTCAATAATATTGATAGCATCATTTGCAGGGATTGCAAAACCAAGGCCTTCTACAGATGTACCTCCATTTGTGGCAATTTTACTTGAGGTAATTCCAATAACCTGCCCTTGAATATTGATCAGTGGGCCACCAGAGTTACCTGGGTTAATAGCAGTATCAGTTTGGATGGCTTTTGTAGAAATGGCTTGTCCATCTTCAGATTTTAAGGATACATTTCGATTGAGACTAGATACGATACCTTGAGTGACAGTATTAGCATATTCAGAACCTAATGGGCTACCGATGGCAATAGCAGTTTCTCCTACGGTTAACTTGCTAGAATCACCAAACTCAGCTACTGTTGTCACTTTTTCTGAAGAGATTTTGACGACAGCAATATCAGAGAAAGTGTCCGCTCCGACAATTTCTCCGGGTACTTTAGTTCCATCTGACAAACGAATATCTACTTTGCTGGCGCCATTTATAACGTGATTATTGGTGACAATATAAGCTTCTTTATCATTCTTTTTATAAATAACCCCAGATCCTTCACTAGAGATTTGTTGAGAATCTGTGTCAGTATCATCATTTCCAAATACGCTATTTTGTCTGTTTGCTGAATAAGTAATAACTGAAACAACAGCATCTTTTACTTTGTTAACAGCCTGTGTTGTTGAATTTTCGTTCTTATAGGCAGTCTGTGTAATGGTGCTATTGTTGTTAGAGTTGCTTACACTACTTTTTTGAGTTAGTTGAGCTATTGAAAAACTACCCAAGGCTCCACTAAAAAAGCTAATGACGATAACGACTAATAATTGAAACCCTTTTTTGTAAAATGTTTTTAGATGTTTCATATTTGCCTCCATTTATTTGAAATTACTGAAAGTATAAACTGACTAGCTTAATTATAACTTAAACACAAAAGTTTTTCACAGATTGTGGATAACTTTTAAAAATCTGTGATTTTCTAGGTGAAATTTAACCTTTTGTTTTGTGAATAAGATGTGAAAAAATAGAGAATATGTTAGAATAGAGTCATGAAAATTAAAGTTGTAACAGTTGGGAAACTGAAAGAAAAGTATTTAAAAGATGGTATCGCAGAGTATTCAAAACGAATTTCTCGATTTGCTAAGCTTGAAATGATTGAGCTAGCAGATGAAAAAACACCAGATAGGGCTAGTGAGTCAGAAAATCAAAAGATTTTAGAAATAGAAGGTCAGAGAATTTTATCAAAAGTTGGTGACCGTGATTTTGTTATTGTGTTAGCCATTGAGGGGAAAACACTTTCTTCAGAAGAATTTAGTAAGCGGTTAGAAGAAGCTTCTATAAAAGGATTTTCTACTCTTACCTTTATCATTGGAGGGAGTCTGGGGTTAGCACAGGATGTAAAAAAGAGAGCTAATCTTTCTGTCAGTTTTGGTCGTTTAACCTTGCCCCATCAGTTAATGAGATTGGTTCTTGTTGAACAAATCTATCGCGCTTTTACGATTCAGCAGGGATCACCCTACCATAAATAGAAAATTGACTTTTAATTGAATTTTTGGTAGAATGATTGTGTTAGGTCTCATAGCTCAGCTGGATAGAGCATTCGCCTTCTAAGCGAACGGTCGCAGGTTCGAATCCTGCTGGGATCAATATAGTAGCAAAGCTGGGAATTTTCCCGGCTTTTTTCTTAAAAAAGTACACTTGGGGAGAAAAAAATGACAGTTGAGAGAATTTTATCTAAAATGAAATTCCATTTTGTATAATGGTTTTTGTAAGTTAGCTTACAAGAAAAAAACATTTTAGGAGATTTTATTATGAAAAACACAGTTAAATTGGAACAGTTTGTAGACTTGAAGGAAAAAGACTTGCAGGAGATTCAAGGTGGGGAAAGTAGGCTACCAAAAATCCTCCTTGATTTTCTTTTCCTACGAAAAAAGTAATGAAATAAGGAGAAAGAGTAATGGATTTATTTGGATTTGGGATAGTTATTGTTCATTTTTTAATTATTAGTCACAGTTACCGTTTAATTTGTAAAGGTCAAATAAATAGAAAAGAACTATACGTTTTTGGTGCTTATACATTACTAACTGAAATAGTACTTGAACTTTCCTTTTATCTTCTAAATTTGGATGGGTTAGGGACTGCAACATTTTTACTTCCTTTGGGCTTATATTCCTATTTTCGATGGATGAAACAGTATGAGAGGGATAGAGGACTATTTCTAAGTTTACTACTATCTCTTTTATATGAGAGCACTCATAACTTTCTGTCCGTAACTTTCTCCTCTATAACAGGAGACAATTTTGTTTTACAATATTATTACCCATTCTTTTTCGTTGTAACGGTGTTGACTTATGTTGTTATCTTAAAAATCATTCATTATTTCCATCTAGAACTAAACTATTTTGATAAGGACTACCTTTATCCCTTCTTGAAAAAAGTATTTTTTGCTTTACTATTGCTCCATACTGCATCTTTCGTTTCAGATATAGTAAGTACGGTTAAACATTTGAATAGTTTTGGAAGTATTTTGTCATCTATTGTCTTTATTTCTCTCCTTTTGACCTTCTTTGCAATGAATTCTCATAAAGATCAAATGGAGAAAGAGATTGCTTTGAAGCAGAAGAAATTTGAACAGAAACATTTACAGAATTATACAGATGAAATTGTCGGACTGTATAATGAAATCCGTGGTTTTCGACATGATTATGCTGGAATGCTTGTCAGCATGCAGATGGCAATTGACAGTGGTAATTTACAGGAAATTGACAGAGTTTACAATGAAGTTTTGGTCAAAGCCAATCATAAACTGCGTTCAGATAAGTACACTTACTTTGATTTGAACAACATAGAAGATTCAGCTTTACGAAGTTTGGTTGCTCAGTCCATTGTCTATGCTCGAAATAATGGTGTAGAGTTTACACTGGAAGTAAAAGATACGATTACCAAGCTTCCAATTGAACTATTGGATTTGGTTCGTATCATGAGTGTTTTATTGAACAATGCTGTCGAAGGATCGGCTGATAGTTATAAAAAGCAGATGGAAGTAGCAGTTATTAAGATGGAAACTGAAACAGTGATTGTGATTCAGAATTCATGTAAAATGACGATGACTCCTTCAGGAGATCTATTTGCCTTAGGATTCTCCACTAAGGGAAGAAATCGTGGAATTGGATTAAATAATGTGAAAGAACTACTAGATAAGTACAACAATATCATTTTAGAAACAGAGATGGAAGGCAGTACATTTAGACAAATCATTAGATTTAAGAGGGAATTTGAATGAAAGTTTTAATTTTAGAAGATGTTATTGAACATCAAGTGAGACTAGAGAGAATATTGGATGAAATTTCGAAAGAGTCGAATATTCCAATATCATACAAGACAACGGGAAAAGTCCGTGAATTTGAAGAATACATTGAAAACGATGAAGTAAATCAGCTTTATTTCCTAGATATTGATATTCATGGAATTGAGAAAAAGGGATTTGAAGTGGCTCAGCTCATTCGTCATTACAATCCTTACGCTATTATCGTCTTTATCACCAGTCGATCAGAGTTTGCGACTCTAACCTATAAATACCAGGTATCAGCCCTAGATTTTGTTGATAAGGATATCAATGATGAGATGTTTAAGAAGAGAATTGAGCAAAATATCTTCTACACGAAGAGTATGTTACTTGAAAATGAAGATGTTGTAGATTATTTTGACTACAATTATAAGGGAAATGATTTAAAAATCCCTTACCATGACATTCTGTATATTGAAACGACAGGAGTATCTCATAAATTGCGCATTATTGGTAAGAATTTTGCAAAAGAGTTCTATGGAACAATGACAGATATTCAGGAAAAGGACAAACATACTCAGCGATTTTATTCTCCTCATAAGTCATTTTTGGTAAATATAGGCAATATCAGAGAGATTGATCGAAAAAACTTAGAAATTGTTTTCTATGAAGACCATCGTTGTCCTATTTCAAGATTAAAAATTAGAAAATTGAAAGATATTTTAGAGAAAAAATCTCAAAAGTGATTGACAATTAGTAAGAAATTGATATAATGGTTATATCTGCTACAGATAGAAGGTCCGTTGGTCAAGGGGTTAAGACACCGCCTTTTCACGGCGGTAACACGGGTTCGAATCCCGTACGGACTATTTTATCCGCCATAGCTCAGTTGGTAGTAGCGCATGACTGTTAATCATGATGTCGTAGGTTCGAGTCCTACTGGCGGAGTATAGATAAAAGGGAACACAACTGTGTTCCTCTTTTTGTATCAATTTGTATCACCAAGCATCTTCATAAGGAAGTCTGTTATTTCTTGAGGACTTTCTTTTTTTCCATGTGCAATCCAAGTTTGACAGACACCAAAAAGTGCATGAGTTAGATAGATGCTACTATATTCTAATTCAGTGGTATTGAGATTTAGTTGCATAAATCGCTTTTGTAAATCTGTGCTGAGCATGATATGAAGTTTATTTCGTAAGAAATTTTGGATTTCTTTAGTCCCATTTTCAGAAAGCAGAGCAGCCAGAAGTGGTTCTGACTCTAGATATTCAAATACTTCTAGAATAGCATCTTTTTTGTGATGAGCATGTTTTTGAAAAATATATTCAAATGTATGAAATAGCTTGCTTTGATAGTGCTCAATCATATCATACTTATCCTTATAGTGAGTATAGAAGCTGGAACGACTAATTCCGGCTTTTTCTGCTAACTTGACAGTAGAAATTTGATCAAATGGTTGTTCCATCAGTAATTCTACCATAGCATTTTCAATAGTTCGCTTTGTTTTTAAGCGTTTGTTACTTTCTTGCATATTTCCTCCTTATAAACAAATTAGACTATATGTCTAAAAATGGATTTTTTATCTTGTAATTTAGATTTTTTATTGTATAATCTATTATATCAAAATTTTAGACAATATGTTTAAAAAAGGAGAAACTATGTTTAAAGAATGGAAAGCAATTTTTAAAAAACCAACTTTTATTATTGTCATGATAGGGATTTCTCTTATTCCCGCTCTGTACAATATCATATTTTTATCCTCAATGTGGGATCCATATGGTCAAGTGTCTGACTTACCTGTGGCAGTTGTCAATAATGATAAAGAGGCTTCCTATAATGATAATACTATGGCAATAGGAAAAGACATGGTGTCCAATTTAAAAGAAAATAAAACCTTGGATTTTCATTTTGTCAGTGAAGAAGAAGGTAACAAGTGTCTAGAAAACGGTGATTATTATATGTTAGTCACTTTGCCAAGTGACTTGTCTGAAAAAGCAGCTTCTATTTTAACGGATCATCCAGAGCAAATGCAAATTGATTATCAGACTTCAAGTGGTCATAGCTTTATTGCCAGCAAGATGAGTGATTCTGCAATGACACAATTAAAGCAGAATGTCTCTACCAATGTAACCGAGACCTATACCAAAGCTTTATTTAACAAAATGATCGATTTAAAGGATGGCATGAGTCAAGCAGCTTCAGGTAGTGAAAAATTAACTGATGGAGCGAATCAATTAGTGACAGGAAGTCAAACATTAACTACCAACCTGCACTCTTTAGCAGATTCAAGTTTAACATTTTCAAATGGAACGGAGCAGTTTACTAAAGGATTATCCTCTTATGTCTCTGGTGTTGAACAACTTCATCTTGGCTTAGGGAATTTTAATAGTGGTTTAGTTACATATACTGGTGCAGTGAGTCAATTAGATAGCGGATTAGGTCAATTATCTTCTAAAAGCCCTGAATTAGTGAGGGGAATTAATCAATTATCTTCTAAAAGTCCTGAATTAGTAAGAGGAATCAATCAATTATATACTGGTGTAGAATCCTATACCGGCGGTGTTTCTCAGCTTAATGCAGGTCTTACTCAATTTTCATCTGGTGTTAGTGCCTATACAAATGGAGTGGGAAATCTTGCAACAGGTGCGAGTCAGTTATCTAATCAATCAGCTACCCTTCGAATGGGGGTGGAGCAATTAAGTGAAGGGATTCAACAACTTTCTAGTAAGTTAGATGCTTCGTCTGGGCAAAAAGATCAAATTAATCAATTATCTTCTGGTCTGAATCAGTTAAATCAAGTTATTCAAAATATTGATGTTGGAGATACAAAACAGTTAGATTCTGTTTTATCAAGTATAGTATCTCTTTCTAATCAAATGCTAGTAAGTGCTCAGTCTGAAAAAGCAACTACATTAGCCAATATTCAATCAACAGCAGCTTATCAATCCTTGACAAGTGAGCAACAAGCTGAGATAAGTGCTTCTGTATCTCAAAATTCGACTGATAGTATTCAATCGGCTCAGTCAATTATAGCTTTAGTACAAGGTTTACAGGGAAGTTTAGAAAACTTACAAAATCAATCTTCAAATCTTTCGACGTTAAAAAATCAAGCTAATCAAGTATTACCGCTTGCTTCTACTTCTTTGACAGGATTGTCAAGTGGATTAACAGAGATACAAGGAGCTGTTACTAGCAAATTAGTTCCTGCCAGTCAGTCAATTGCATCAGGTGTAAAGGCATATACTATAGGTGTTGATAAAGTTTCTCAGGGTGCAAGTCAACTAAGTGAAAAAAATTCCACCTTGACAGGTAGTTTGGATCAACTAGTTTCAGGCTTAAACACCTTGACACAAAAATCTTCTAGCTTGACAGCAGGAGTTGGTCAATTAGCTAAAAAAACTCCAGAATTAGTATCTGGTATTGAAAAATTAGCTAAAAAAACTCCAGAATTAGTATCTGGTATTGAAAAATTATCAACTGGCTCTAACCAATTGAATCAAAAGAGTCAAGAATTAATGGCAGGAGTTGATAAATTACAATCAGGATCTGGTCAATTAGCTGACAAATCCAGTCAGTTAATTTCAGGTGCTTCTCAATTAGAAAGTGGAGCTAATAAATTGGCAGATGGAGCTGGGAAACTAGCAGAAGGTGGAACAAAGTTAACTTCTGGATTGGAAGGTTTACAGACAGGAGCTGCTTCTTTAGGACAAGGACTAAGTAATGCTAGTGATCAACTTAAATCAGCATCAACGGAATCTAAAAATGCAGAGATTTTGTCAAATCCACTCAATCTTTCCAAAACAGACAATGACCAAGTTCATGTAAATGGAATCGCAATGGCTCCTTATATGATATCAGTTGCTCTCTTTGTTGCAGCAATATCAACGAATATGATCTTTGCGAAGCTGCCTTCAGGACGTCATCCAGAGAGTCGTTGGGCTTGGTTGAAATCTCGAGCAGAAATAAATGGTATTATAGCTGTTTTGGCAGGAATTTTGGTATATGGAGGAGTTCATCTTATTGGTCTAACGGCTAATCATGAGATGAGAACATTTATTCTCATTATCCTAACAAGTTTAGTATTCATGTCCATGGTGACTGCTTTAACAACATGGAATAGCCGTATAGGAGCTTTCTTTTCTCTTATTTTGCTTTTATTACAGTTAGCATCAAGTGCAGGTACTTATCCACTTGCTTTGACAAATGATTTCTTTAGAGCCATCAATCCTTGGTTACCAATGAGTTATTCAGTTTCTGGATTACGACAAACAATCTCTATGACAGGAAATATTCATCATCAAGTCATTTTCCTTGCCGTTATATTAGTACTATTTATTTGTTTAGGTATGCTAGCCTATCAACCTAAGAAAATGGAAGAATATTAAAAAAATCGACCAATTGGTCGATTTTTTTATGTCTTAGATGACTTTCGTCTGTGATTATAGATTCCAAATAGTAAGAGAGAAGTAAAGGAACAAATTGCTCCAGTAATAAAACCATTGGGAATAAAGGAAAGTGTAATAGTTCCTTTTCCCTTAGAAACGTCAACTTTCATAAAGCCAGTTTGAGCTTGTTTAATCTCTATTTTCTTACCATCTTGGTAGGCAGACCAACCTTTGTCATAAGGAATGGTGAAGAAAATAGATGTATCTTGTTGAACATCATATGTAGCAAAGACCTTGTTTTTAGAAGTTGATACTGTGACAGGTTGTTCTTTAATTTTTTGAATTGCCTCGGTGAAAGTGTTGATATCTAAACGATAGAAGGTAGGAGATTCAAATGATACTTGTGAATTTCCAGGGAAACTAACATGAATATTGAAAGTTTTTTTCTCTTTAGTATAGCCTAGATTAAAGAAGGAGAAGACATTATCAGTTGTAAAAGTTTTCTTTTCTCCATTTACAAGGATGTCAACCTTCTTTTGTTTATCATTAGAAAAGTGAAGATTTGTGAAAGAAAGATAAACTTGGCTGTTTTCTGGTACTTCAATTTGATACTGGATTGCTGCATCCTCATTTGAAGAACTTGTAACACTAATCAAATCATCGGTATTTTCAGTTTTTTCATAATGTATTGGAGAAAAATAATCAAAATCAACGTTAGCAAGTTGATTTAAAAACGAGGCCTGATTATCCAAAGTGTGTTCATTGAACTTGACATCATTGTAAACAGATTGACTAGCAAAGGCAATCGGAAGGGAGTATTGATTTTCATATAGGGTAAGATTATCTTTTTGATATACATCTTGGAAACCATACTTATCAATAGGATTTTCTGAGATATTGTACTGGATGCCAAATAAACTATCAGCCAAAATACTATTATTTGCATAGCGTAGATTGAGATTAGTCCCAGAGGATTTAAACCCAAGTTTATCCAAAGTAGAGCTTGCTGAACGATTTCGAACAGAAGAAAATTGAGATATTCCATTGTAGTTGAATTTCATACTGTCATTTCCTGTCTGAGTCTCTAGTTTCTCAGTACGAGTAAATGAATTCCCAATATATGTTGAGAAAGATTCCATAGCTGGGATATCTCTACTATATGCACTTCGAGAAGCAAATCCCCATTCCTTAGCAATTCCGTCTATTTGAGATGAAGCATTTAAACTCATTTCAACCATTATAAATAAAGAGATTAGAATGGCAAATAGATTTACAGAGATAAACTTTTTGATAACTGCAAGGAGTAAGAGAGAATAGACAACCAAAAATTCAATAGTCAGTAGAATATTCAAATTTGTTAAAAAAGAATAATATGATTTTAGATAGATGGTAGCTAAAAATCCTGTTACTACAAGAAAAAGCGAAACTAAAAAGTTCCAGATTTTAATTTCTCTCAGACGATTTAAGACTTCCGCCGCTGTGTAAATTAACAAGGTAGAGAAAATCCAAGCATAGCGATGTAAAAACATGTTTGGAGTATGCATGCCTTGCCAAAATAAATCAAGAGCTTCTATATAAAAGCTTGCAATTAGAAATGTAAAGAAGATTGCATAGATAAGTTTCACGTGAAACTTAATAGATTTCAGCGTAAAAAATAAAATGGTCAAAATAAAGGGAAGTAGTCCAACAAAAATCATTGGGATAGCCCCATACTTGGTTGTATCAAAGGAACCGATGAATTGCTTAGCAAAGAGATCAAGATACCAGCTACTTTCAGTTTGAAACTTTGTAACTTCAGTTAATTTTTCTCCATGTGTCTGTAAATCAAATAGAGTAGGAAGAGTCAGAATCAAACTAGCCATACCAGCTAAAAAGGAGATAACTATGAAATCAAGAACAGATGATTTTCGAGTCTTAAAGTCCCAAGAAATTTGGCAGAGATACCAGAAAATAAGAAACAATGCTGTCATATAGCCAAAATAATAGTTTTGGATAAATAAGATTGACAGACTTGTAAAGTACAATAGGAATTTCTTTTCAGTGATAAGTAGCTGTAAACCAGTTATAATTAAAGGAATCAAGATAAAAACATCTAGCCAGGTTTTTATCTCTAATTGACTGACAGTGAAACTCATCAGAGCATAGGAAGTAGATAAAGCTAGTTTTAAAGGCTTAGGAATCGATTGAAATAATTTATTTAAACTAAAGTAAGTTGACAAACCAATCAATCCAAATTTTAAGAGAGTTGTCAGATAGACAGCATCTGGCATATTAGTTAGATCAAAAAAGTAAACTAGAGGTGAAAGGAAACTTCCCAAGTAATAACTAGATAGGGCATAGAAATTCAATCCGAGGCCACTTGTAAAGGTGTAGAACAAACTACCATTTCCGTGTAGGATATTTCTTAGAGCTATATCAAAAATAACGTATTGATGAAACCCATCTCCTAATAGTGGAGATGTATCGCTGTTCCAGTAGATACCTTGAGATAGATATACTCCTATCATCATGATTATGGGAATGATGAAAGAAACAAAATAGATCCAATATGTTTTAAAAAATAATTTCATATTACCTCATAAAATGTTAGAAAACTCAGCTGGTTAACCCAACTGAGTTTTGAAGTTTTATTTAGTCTTTCCAAAGTTCTTTAACTTTTGCTTGTACTTCTGCATTTTCTAGGAATTCATCATAGGTTTCATCGATACGATCGATGACGCCATTTTTAGACAAGACAATGATATGGTTAGCTAGAGTTTGAATAAACTCGTGGTCATGGCTGGCAAAGATGATTGATTCTTTAAAGTTTTTCAATCCATCATTCAAGCTTGAGATAGATTCCAAGTCCAAGTGATTGGTTGGATCATCGAGGACAAGCACATTTGATTTCAAGAGCATGAGTTTTGAAAGCATGACACGGACTTTTTCTCCCCCTGACAAGACGTTTACAGGTTTGTTAACTTCATCTCCAGAGAAGAGCATACGGCCGAGGAAACCGCGTAGGAAAGTATTGTCATCTTCTTCTTTACTTGCAAATTGACGCAACCAGTCAAGAATTGATTCTCCCCCTGCGAAATCAGCTGAGTTATCTTTTGGCAGGTAAGATTGACTAGTTGTAACTCCCCACTTGACAGTTCCTTCATAGTCAATATCTCCCATGATTGCACGAATTAATGCAGTCGTTTGGATATCATTTTGTCCAATAAGAGCTGTCTTATCACCTGGACGCAAGATAAAGCTGATATTATCTAAAATAGTTTCACCATCAATCTTTACAGTTAGATTTTCTACTGTCAAGAGATCATTACCGATCTCACGTTCTGCTTTAAAGTTAATAAATGGATATTTACGACTAGATGGAACAATCTCTTCTAGCTCAATCTTATCAAGCATTTTCTTACGTGAGGTTGCTTGTCTTGATTTAGAAGCATTGGCAGAGAAACGAGCAACGAATTCTTGCAATTGCTTAATTTTTTCTTCTGCTTTGGCATTACGGTCGGCTAGCAATTTAGCAGCAAGCTCAGAAGATTCTTTCCAGAAGTCATAGTTTCCGACATAGAGTTTGATTTTTCCAAAGTCAAGGTCGGCCATGTGGGTACATACTTTATTCAAGAAGTGGCGGTCATGGGATACTACGATAACTGTATTATCAAAGTCAATCAAGAAGTCTTCTAGCCAAGTAATAGATTGGATATCCAAACCGTTAGTAGGCTCGTCCAAAAGAAGAACATCTGGTTTACCAAAAAGTGCTTTGGCGAGGAGAACCTTTACTTTCTCACCATTGGCCAATTCGCTCATATTTTGGTAGTGCAATTCTTCTGGAATGTTTAGGTTTTGAAGTAGTTGAGAGGCTTCACTCTCTGCTTCCCAACCTCCAAGCTCGGCAAACTCTCCTTCAAGTTCGGCAGCACGCACTCCGTCCTCATCTGAGAAATCTTCCTTCATGTAGATAGCATCTTTTTCCTTCATGATGCTATAAAGTTTTTCATTTCCCATGATAACGACATCAATGGCACGTTCATCTTCATAGTCAAAGTGATTTTGACGAAGAACAGAGAGACGTTCATCTGGACCAAGAGAGATGTGACCAGTAGTAGGTTCGATATCTCCAGCTAAAATTTTTAAAAAGGTTGATTTTCCGGCACCATTAGCACCGATTAATCCGTAAGTATTTCCTTCTGTAAATTTGATATTGACATCATCAAAAAGTTTGCGATCACTAAAACGTAGTGAAACATCAGATACTGTAAGCAATGTTTTTCTCCTATATGTGTAATATATTTATTCTACTAGAAAATACAGAAATATTCAAATTTTTATTTGTCAATTTTGTGTAAATTAGATTTACAGCATACTTTACACAAATCCGTAAATAGCAAGGTTGATTTATTTTTATAAATTGCAGTTATTTCATTAAAAAAATGCTATAATTGAAGGGACCATATCGAAGGAGAACAAAATGACTAAACCCATTATTTTAACAGGAGACCGTCCAACAGGAAAATTGCATATTGGACACTATGTTGGAAGTCTCAAAAATCGAGTATTATTACAGGAAGAGGATAAGTATGATATGTTTGTGTTCTTGGCTGACCAACAAGCCTTGACAGATCATGCTAAAGATCCTCAAACAATTGTAGAGTCCATCGGAAATGTGGCTTTGGATTACCTTGCAGTTGGATTGGATCCAAGTAAATCAACTATCTTTATTCAAAGCCAAATTCCAGAATTAGCTGAGTTGTCTATGTATTATATGAATTTGGTGTCATTAGCACGTTTGGAGCGTAATCCAACTGTCAAGACAGAAATTGCTCAGAAAGGATTTGGAGAAAGCATTCCGACAGGATTCTTGGTCTATCCAATAGCTCAAGCAGCTGACATCACAGCTTTTAAGGCTAATTATGTTCCTGTTGGGACAGATCAGAAACCAATGATTGAGCAAACTCGTGAAATTGTTCGTTCGTTTAACAATGCATATAATTGTGATGTCTTGGTAGAGCCGGAAGGTATTTATCCAGAAAATGAGAGAGCAGGGCGTTTACCTGGTTTAGATGGAAATGCTAAAATGTCTAAATCACTTAATAATGGTATTTATTTAGCTGATGATGTGGATACTTTGCGTAAAAAAGTAATGAGTATGTATACAGATCCCGATCATATCCGCGTTGAGGATCCAGGTAAGATTGAGGGCAATATGGTTTTCCATTATCTAGATGTTTTTGGTCGTCCAGAAGATGCTCAAGAAATTGCTGAAATGAAAGAACATTATCAACGAGGTGGTCTTGGTGATGTGAAGACTAAGCGTTATCTACTTGAAATATTAGAACGTGAACTGGGTCCTATTCGTGAGCGCCGTATCGAATTTGCTAAGGATATGGGAGAAGTTTATAATATGCTTCAAAAAGGTAGTGAAAGAGCGCGTGAAGTTGCAGGTCAAACCCTATCTGAGGTTAAAGGAGCAATGGGACTTCATTACTTTAACTAAGTTTATTTTACAAGAAACTATCATTTCTATCTTGAAGAAAAGATAGTTTTTTATTTACCCCTGTAACATTTGACAAATTTTTATAGAATGGTATGATAGATACAATATAAAAAGAGTCAAGCTCAAAAAGAAAGAAAAGAGGAAACTTCGAATGTCTAATTGGGACACTAAATTTTTGAAAAAAGGTTTTACCTTTGATGATGTATTGCTTATTCCAGCTGAAAGTCATGTGTTGCCTAACGATGCAGATTTAACAACTAAATTGGCAGATAATTTGACTTTAAATATCCCAATTATTACCGCTGCCATGGACACAGTTACAGAGAGTCAAATGGCCATTGCTATTGCTCGTGCAGGCGGTCTCGGAGTTATCCATAAAAACATGTCAATTGCTCAACAAGCAGAAGAGGTTCGTAAGGTAAAACGTTCTGAAAATGGAGTTATTATTGATCCCTTCTTCTTGACGCCTGAACATACAATTGCTGAAGCAGATGAGCTTATGGGGCGTTACCGCATCAGTGGTGTTCCAGTTGTTGAAACACTTGAAAATCGTAAATTGGTTGGTATTTTGACAAACCGAGATCTTCGTTTTATTTCAGACTATAACCAACCAATCTCAAATCATATGACTAGTGAAAATCTTGTTACTGCTTCTGTGGGTACAGATCTTGCAACAGCTGAGAGTATTCTTCAAGAACACCGTATTGAAAAGCTTCCTTTGGTAGATGAAGAAGGTCGTCTTTCTGGTTTGATTACTATCAAAGATATTGAAAAAGTTATTGAGTTTCCAAATGCTGCTAAAGATGAGTTTGGTCGTCTACTAGTTGCAGGTGCAGTAGGTGTTACTTCAGATACATTTGAACGTGCAGAGGCTCTTTTTGAGGCAGGAGCGGATGCGATTGTTATTGATACTGCACATGGTCATTCTGCAGGTGTCTTGCGTAAAATTGCTGAGATTCGTGCTCACTTCCCAGATCGTACTTTGATTGCTGGAAATATTGCTACTGCTGAAGGTGCACGTGCCCTTTATGAAGCAGGTGTAGACGTTGTCAAGGTTGGTATTGGGCCAGGTTCAATCTGTACAACTCGTGTGATTGCTGGTGTCGGTGTTCCGCAAGTAACAGCTATCTACGATGCTGCAGCTGTTGCGCGTGAATATGGTAAAACGATCATTGCTGACGGTGGAATCAAGTATTCTGGAGATATTGTAAAAGCCCTTGCTGCAGGTGGAAATGCAGTTATGCTTGGATCAATGTTTGCTGGAACTGATGAAGCTCCAGGAGAAACTGAAATCTTCCAAGGACGTAAGTTTAAGACTTACCGTGGTATGGGATCAATTGCTGCTATGAAGAAAGGTTCAAGCGATCGTTACTTTCAAGGTTCTATCAATGAAGCAAACAAACTTGTTCCAGAAGGAATTGAAGGTCGTGTTGCTTATAAAGGTGCGGCAGCTGATATTGTCTTCCAAATGATTGGAGGTATTCGCTCTGGTATGGGTTACTGTGGTGCAGCTAACCTTAAAGAACTACACGATAATGCTCAATTTATTGAAATGTCTGGTGCTGGTTTGAAAGAAAGCCACCCTCACGATGTACAAATTACTAATGAGGCACCAAATTATTCTATGTAAAAAACAATGAAAAGAACTCCCGTGGAAATAGGAGTTCTTTTACAATATTGTCAAGTTTTATTTACAATAACTTTACCATCCTGAATAGTGAAGACACTTAGATTTTCTGGCAGATTTTGAAGATGGTCTAAGCTTGTTGTTGTGATAAAGGTTTGGATTGAATGAGAAATCGTTTCTAATAATTTTAGTTGTCTAGTGTTGTCAAGTTCGCTCATAACATCGTCAAGCAATAATATCGGAGATTCTGTAGTAATGCTTTCCATTAACTCGATTTCTGCTAATTTTATCGAGAGGACGAGACTACGATGTTGGCCTTGACTTCCGAAACTAGTATCCATCCCATTTATATAAAAAGAAATGTCATCTCGATGAGGACCGACACCAGTATTCTTTTTAAATAAATCTCTGGACCTACTTTTTTCTAAAGCAATTTTGAAAGATTCTGATAAGTCTTCTTTGTCAGTTATCTTGACAGAAGATTGATAGGATATTGACAACTCTTCAATCTGATTAGAGAGTTCAAAATGTTTCTTACGACCAAATGATTCTAGTTTTTTTATGAAATCTAAGCGGTGATTCATTACACGACATCCATAATCAACTAGCTGATCATCTAACACTGAAAGGAATGTTTCATCTATTTTTTGAGTTGATTTTAGGTAAGTGTTTCTTTGCTTTAGGATGTGGTTATAATTGGTTAAGTCAGATAAATAGATGGGCTTGATTTGTCCAAGTTCCATATCAATGAATTTTCGTCGAACCGAAGGTGATCCTTTAATTAGTTGTAAATCTTCAGGAGCAAATAAGACAACATTCATGTGTCCTACATAATCTGAAAGGCGTGCCTGTTTTAAGTGATTAACTTTTGTTACACGGCCTTTTTGTGTTAGTTCGATTTCTAGAGGAATGGATCCAGTTTTTTTCTGAACGAGACCTGAAAGATGAAGTTGTTCCTCATCAAAATGAATGAGATTTTTATCTGTTCGAGTTCGATGACTACGCGTTAAGGCTAAAAAATAGATAGCCTCTAACATATTTGTTTTACCTTGTGCATTACGTCCTAAAAAGATATTTAATTTAGGATTAAAATCTATTTTCGTATCTTTGTAGTTACGAAAAGTTTTGAGAGATAGGTTTTGTAGCCACATGATTATCTACCAGGGAATCGCGGAGCTTGTTTGTTTTTAGGTGCTGAAGTAGGTTTCGATTTGTCTTTTTTAACTCCCTTATTCATCTCTTTGACAAGTTTAGCGATTCGTTCTTTTTCAACTTTATCAGCTTGGTATTCCTCTTGTTCTTCAGAAGTAGGTTGTGTCAATAAGATGTCAATGTTCATGTCAGGTATGTCAATTTTATCATCAATGCGAAGTTTTTTACCACGACGACTCTCTAATTCCCCATTAAAGTAAACAGAATGTTCAGAGAGAAATGATTTGATAGCTCCTCCGCTATGTGTAATTCCAAGTTCTTTGAGTAGTGCTTGGAGAGTAATAAATTCTTCAAATAATTTGTATTCCATAATTCACCTCAATCTTTGGTATTATACCATATTTTCCTAAAAATAGTGAGAGAAACAGGGAGAAATGTAAGCGATTTTTATTTCAAAAGTGTTACAGAGAACAAGAAAATTTCAGGTTTTCGTGATATAATAGAAGTCTGTATATAAGGAGGTAAATCATGGAGTTAGTGCATGGAATTTCAACACATTTTATCCAATCAAAGAAGTTTAAAACAAACAAAATCACCGTGCGTTTTACCGCTCCATTATCTCTTGATACGATTGCAGGTCGCATGTTGAGTGCGAGTATGCTAGAGACTTCTAACCAGATGTATCCTACTTCTCAAGCTTTGAGAAGACACTTGGCCAGTCTATATGGTACAGATATGTCAACCAATTGTTTTAGAAGAGGGCAAAGTCATATTGTAGACTTGACATTTAACTATGTTCGTGATGAGTTTTTAAGTAAGAAAAATGTGCTAACTTCTCAGATTTTGGAACTAGTAAAAGAGACTCTTTTCTCACCCGTGGTAGTTGATAATGGATTTGATCCAGCCTTATTTGAAATTGAGAAAAAGCAATTGTTAGCAAGTTTAGCAGCTGATATGGATGATTCTTTTTATTTTGCACATAAAGAATTAGATAAATTACTTTTTCATGATGAACGTCTCCAATTGGAATACAGTGATTTACGAAATCGTATTTTAGCTGAAACTCCACAAAGTTCTTATTCTTGTTTCCAAGAATTTTTGGCCAATGATCGAATAGATTTCTTTTTCTTAGGTGATTTTAATGAGGTCGAAATTCAAAATGTATTAGAATCATTTGGCTTTAAAGGTCGAAAAGGAGATGTGAAGGTTCAGTATTGTCAACCTTATTCCAATATCCTACAAGAAGGTATGGTTCGGAAAAATGTGGGACAATCCATTTTAGAGTTGGGCTATCATTGCTCTGTTGAATATGGTGATGAGCAACATTTACCCATGATTGTAATGAATGGTTTACTTGGTGGATTTGCTCATTCTAAACTATTTACAAATGTCCGTGAAAATGCTGGATTGGCTTATACTATTTCAAGTCAGCTCGATTTATTTAGTGGATTCTTGAGGATATATGCTGGTATCGATCGAGAAAATCGGAACCAGGCTCGTAAAATGATGAATAATCAACTGCTTGATTTAAAAAAAGGATATTTTACAGAACTTGAGTTAGAGCAGACCAAAGAAATGATTCGTCGGTCTTTATTACTTTCTCAAGATAATCAAGGTTCATTGATTGAACGTACTTATCAAAATGCCTTACTTGGAAAATCCTCAGCAGACTTTAAAAGTTGGATTGTAAAACTCGAGCAAGTTGACAAAGATGCTATTTGTAGAGCAGCTAATAATGTGAAACTACAAGCGATTTACTTTATGGAAGGAATAGAATGACAAAGGTTGTTTTTGAAGAAAAATACTATCCAGCTGTAAAAGAAATAGTTTATCGGACTCGTTTGTCAAATGGATTGACAGTAGCTCTTTTGCCTAAAAAGGAATTTAAAGAGGTTTACGGGAGTGTAACTGTACAATTTGGTTCGGTAGATACGCTTGTCACAGAAGTTGACGGAGATGTAAAAGAATATCCTGCAGGAATTGCTCATTTTCTTGAACATAAATTATTTGAGAGAGAAGATGCTAGCGATTTGATGTCAGCTTTTACGAGTCTAGGTGCAGATAGTAATGCCTTTACAAGCTTTACAAAAACAAGCTATCTTTTTTCAGCAACGGATCATTTTTTAGAAAATTTAGAGTTACTTGATGAATTGGTAACATCAGCACATTTTACTGAAGATTCCATTTTAAGAGAGCAGGATATTATTCAGCAAGAACGAGAAATGTATCAAGATGACCCAGATTCGTGTTTATTCTTTTCAACTTTAGCGAATTTGTATCCTGGTACACCTTTAGCAACTGATATAGTTGGAAGCGAGGAGTCCATTTCCCAAATCAATCTAACTAATTTGCAAGAAAATTTTACAAGATTTTACGAACCTGTAAATATGTCTCTGTTTTTAGTTGGTAATTTTGATGTGGAAAGAGTACAGGACTATTTTGAAAGCAAAGAACTGAAAGATTTAGATGTTCAGGATGTAGCAAGAGAAAAGTTTGTTTTACAGGCTGTAAAGCAAACAGACAGTATGAGAATGGAAGTATCTTCTCCTAAACTAGCGATTGGGATTAGAGGTAAGCAAAAAGTTGCTGAAGCGGATTGCTATCGACATCATATTTTATTAAAATTATTGTTTGCAATGATGTTTGGTTGGACTTCGGATCGTTTTCAAAAGTTATATGAATCAGGTAAAATAGATGTTTCCTTATCTCTTGAAATTGAAGTAACAAGTCGTTTTCATTTTGTTATGTTGACAATGGATACGAAAGAGCCAGTTGCTTTATCTCATCAATTTAGGAAGGCCATTCGTAATTTTACAAAGGATTTAGATATTACAGAGGATCATTTAGATATTATAAAAAGAGAGATGTTTGGAGAATTTTTCAGTAGCATGAACTCTCTTGAATTTATTGCAACGCAATATGATGCTTTTGAACATGGTGAGACAATTTTTGATTTACCAAAGATTTTACAGGAAATTACTTTAGAGGATGTCCTTGAAGCAGGGCATCATTTAATAGATGAAGGGGATATAGTTGATTTTACAATATTCCCATCGTAGTAACCTATCATAATAGACACTAGAAAGAAGGGATGACAAGTATGAGGAAAAAAACAATTGGTGAGGTTTTACGATTAGCTAGAATCAATCAGGGATTGAGTTTAGATGAATTGCAGAAAAAGACAGAAATCCAGTTAGATATGTTGGAAGCAATGGAAGCAGACGATTTCGATCAACTTCCAAGTCCTTTTTACACGCGTTCTTTCTTGAAAAAATATGCATGGGCTGTTGAGTTAGATGATCAAATTGTTTTGGATGCTTATGATTCGGGGAGTATGATTACTTATGAGGAAGTAGATGTTGATGAAGATGAGTTGACAGGTCGTAGACGTTCAAGTAAGAAAAAGAAGAAAAAAACATCCTTTTTACCTTTATTTTATTTTATCCTTTTTGCTTTATCGATTTTAATTTTTGTGACCTATTATGTTTGGAACTATATTCAAACTCAACCAGAGGGGCCTTCTCTTTCTAATTACAGTGTGGTTCAATCAACAAGCTCAATAAGTTCAACTAGCTCTGTTCCCCACTCCTCAAGTAGTAGTTCATCTAGCAGTTCTTCTAGTATAGAATCAGCTATAAGTGTATCAGGCGAAGGAAATCATGTAGAAATCACTTATAAGACAAGTAAGGAAACAGTTAAATTGCAATTGGCAGTTTCAGATGTTACAAGTTGGGTCAGCGTTTCAGAAAGCGAACTTGAGGGCGGTGTAACCTTATCGCCAGAGAAGAAAAGTGCAGAAGCAACAGTTGCAACTAAAAGTCCTGTAACAATTACGTTAGGTGTTGTAAAAGGTGTTGCTTTGACAGTAGATAATCAGACTGTTGATTTATCGAAATTAACAGCTCAGACTGGACAAATCACTGTAACCTTTACTAAAAATTAAGGAAAAACGAATGAAAAAAGAACAAATTCCCAATCTCTTAACAATAGGTCGGATTCTCTTTATACCTATTTTTATCTTTATTTTAACGATAGGAAATTCGATAGAGAGTCATATAGTGGCAGCTATTATCTTTGCTGTTGCCAGTATTACCGACTATTTAGATGGATATTTAGCTCGTAAATGGAATGTGGTCAGTAATTTTGGTAAATTTGCAGATCCTATGGCGGATAAGTTACTAGTTATGTCGGCTTTTATTATGTTGATTGAGTTAGGTATGGCTTCGGCTTGGATTGTTGCAGTAATCATCTGTCGTGAGTTGGCTGTTACAGGTTTAAGGCTGTTACTGGTTGAAACTGGCGGGACAGTTTTAGCAGCAGCAATGCCTGGAAAAATTAAAACTTTCAGTCAGATGTTTGCGATTATTTTCTTGCTATTACATTGGACTTTGATTGGTCAAGTTCTACTTTATGTAGCCTTATTTTTCACTATCTACTCTGGCTATGACTATTTCAAGGGTAGTGCCTATGTATTTAAAGGGACACTTGGTTCGAAATGAAATCAATAATTGATGTAAAAAATCTTTCCTTTCGCTATAAGGAAAATCAGAAATATTACGATGTGAAGGATATTACGTTTCACGTGAAACGTGGAGAATGGCTTTCGATTGTAGGGCATAATGGTAGTGGTAAATCAACGACGGTTCGATTAATTGATGGCTTACTGGAAGCAGAATCTGGAGAGATTGTAATTGATGGCCAACAGTTGACTGAGGAAAATGTTTGGGATATACGTCGTCAAATAGGTATGGTTTTTCAAAATCCAGACAATCAATTTGTTGGAGCGACTGTTGAAGATGATGTTGCTTTTGGTTTGGAAAATCAGGGACTTTCTCGTCAAGAAATGCAAAAGAGAGTGGAAGAAGCTCTGGATTTGGTTGGCATGTTGGACTTTAAAAAGAGAGAGCCAGCGCGTCTATCAGGTGGCCAAAAGCAACGTGTGGCCATTGCAGGTGTTGTAGCCCTAAGACCATCTATTTTAATTCTAGATGAAGCGACAAGTATGTTGGATCCTGAGGGTCGTAGAGAACTGATTGAGACAGTAAAAGGAATTCGGAAAGACTATGATATGACGGTCATTTCCATTACACATGATTTGGAAGAAGTTGCCATGAGTGATCGTGTGTTGGTCATGAAAAAAGGGTCAATTGAATCAACTAGTAGTCCAAGGGAGCTTTTCTCTCGAAATGATTTGGATCAAATTGGATTAGACGATCCTTTTGCCAATCAATTAAAACATTCTTTGAGCCAGAATGGCTATGATTTACCTGAAAATTATTTGACAGAAAGTGAGCTAGAGGATAAGCTATGGGAATTGCTCTAGAAAATGTGAGTTTTACATATCAAGAAGGGACTCCCTTAGCTTCAACAGCTTTGTCAGATGTTTCTTTGACGATTGAGGATGGTTCTTATACGGCCTTAATTGGGCATACAGGTAGCGGGAAATCAACTATTTTGCAACTCTTAAATGGTTTATTGGTGCCAAGTCAAGGAACTGTACGAGTTTTTGATACCCTAATCACCTCGAATTCTAAAAATAAAGATATTCGTCAAATTAGAAAACAGGTTGGCTTGGTATTTCAGTTTGCTGAAAATCAGATTTTTGAAGAAACGGTTTTGAAAGACGTTGCTTTTGGACCGCAAAATTTTGGAGTCTCTGAAGAAGATGCGGAGCAGATTGCGCGTGAGAAACTGGCTCTGGTTGGAATTGATAAATCACTTTTTGATCGCAGTCCGTTTGAGCTATCAGGTGGACAAATGAGACGTGTCGCCATTGCAGGCATACTTGCCATGGAACCAGCTATATTAGTCTTAGATGAACCCACAGCAGGCCTAGATCCCCTGGGAAGAAAAGAGCTGATGAATTTGTTCAAAAAACTCCACCAGTCAGGGATGACTATTGTTTTGGTAACGCATTTGATGGATGATGTGGCTGAATATGCGAATCAAGTCTATGTGATGGAAAAGGGACGTTTAGTGAAGGGTGGTAGACCAAGTGATGTCTTTCAAGATATTGTCTTTATGGAAGAAGTTCAGTTGGGAGTACCTAAAATTACAGCTTTTTGTAAACGATTGGCTGATAGAGGCGTGTCATTTAAACGATTACCTATTAAGATAGAGGAATTCAAGGAGTCGCTAAATGGATAGTATGATTTTGGGGCGTTATATCCCAGGGGATTCGATAGTTCACCGATTGGATCCACGCAGCAAATTACTGGCTATGATGCTACTGATTTTGATCGTTTTTTGGGCTAATAATCCCTTGACGAATCTAATTCTTTTTATAGCGACAGGGATATTTATTGCCTTGTCAGGAGTATCTCTTTCATTTTTTATTCAGGGCTTGAAATCTATGTTTTTCTTGATTGCCTTCACAACTATTTTTCAACTGTTTTTCATTTCTAATGGGAATGTTTTATTTGAATTTTCGTTTATGAGAATCACAGATTATGCTTTGCAACAAGCTGGGATTATTTTTTGTCGCTTCGTATTGATTATTTTCTTTTCAACTTTGTTAACCTTAACGACCATGCCCTTAAGTTTGGCATCAGCTGTCGAAGCTTTGTTAGCGCCTTTAAAGCGTGTGAAAGTTCCAGTTCATGAAATTGGTTTGATGCTGTCTATGAGTTTGCGTTTTGTTCCGACCTTGATGGATGATACGACGCGGATTATGAATGCACAGAAAGCACGTGGAGTGGATTTTGGTGAAGGAAGCATCGTTCAAAAGGTGAAGGCTATGATTCCCATTTTGATTCCTCTTTTTGCGACAAGTTTAAAACGTGCAGATTCCTTGGCTATCGCCATGGAAGCGCGTGGTTATCAGGGTGGAAAAGGCAGAAGTCAATACAGACAATTGAAATGGACTCGAAAGGATACGCTGACCATTCTTGTTATTATCATACTTGGTTGTTGCTTATTTTTCTTAAAATCTTAGTAGCTTTCAGGAATTGATAAAAAGTTACTGTAACAGTTTTTGATATAAAGGTAGGGATATGAACCGTTTTAAAAAATCAAAATATGTCATTATTGTTTTTGTCACTGTTCTGCTTGTGTCGGCTCTCTTAGCGACGACTTATTCAAGTACAATTGTGACAAAATTAGGAGATGGAATCTCATTGGTTGATAGAGTTGTGCAAAAACCTTTTCAGTGGTTTGATTCTGTCAAATCAGATTTGGCTCATTTAACACGAACATACAATGAAAATGAAAGTTTGAAGAAACAGATTTACCAATTAGAAGTTAAATCAAATGAGGCGGAAAGTTTAAAGACGGAAAATGAACAACTGCGCCAATTGCTTGATATGAAGTCCAAATTGCAAGCTACAAAGACTTTAGCAGCAGATGTTATTATGCGTTCTCCGGTATCTTGGAAGCAGGAATTGACCTTAGATGTAGGTAAATCAAAAGGGGCTTCTGAGAACATGTTAGCTATTGCAAATGGTGGCTTGATTGGGAGTGTTTCAAAAGTAGAGGAGAACTCTACTATAGTCAACCTTCTGACAAATACGGAAAATGCTGATAAGATTTCTGTTAAAATTCAACACGGCACTACCACAATTTATGGAATTATTGTTGGCTACGACAAGGAAAATGAAGTTCTTAAAATTAGTCAATTAAATAGTAATAGCGATATTAGTACAGGCGATAAGGTGACAACGGGTGGATTAGGAAACTTTAACGTTGCGGATATTCCTGTTGGTGAAGTGGTTGCCACAACGCATAGTACAGACTATTTGACACGAGAAGTAACTGTTAAATTGAGTGCAGATACTCATAATGTAGATGTGATAGAATTAGTGGGGAATTCATAATGAGACAGTTGAAGCGGGTTGGAGTGTTTTTATTGCTTCCTTTCTTTGTTCTAATTGATGCCCATATTAGCCAGCTTCTGGGCTCATTTTTCCCCCATGTACATTTGGCTAGTCATTTTCTGTTTTTATTTCTCTTATTTGAGACGATAGAAGTATCAGAGTATTTCTACCTAGTCTATTGTTTTGTGATAGGCTTGGTTTACGATGTTTACTTTTTCCATCTAATAGGGATTGCAACTCTATTATTTATCTTACTGGGAGCCTTTCTTCATAAATTGAATAGTGTTATTTTATTGAATCGTTGGACAAGAATCTTGGCTATGATTGTTATGAGTTTTCTATTTGATATGGGAGCTTATCTCTTTGCATTAGCGGTAGGTTTAACTCTAGATAGTCTGCCGATTTTTATCGTTTAT
This sequence comes from Streptococcus mitis, assembly GCF_047464945.1. Taxonomy (GTDB): domain Bacteria; phylum Bacillota; class Bacilli; order Lactobacillales; family Streptococcaceae; genus Streptococcus; species Streptococcus mitis_EA. The sequence continues at coordinate 40,868 of NZ_JASHAX010000005.1, forward strand.
AGCCTAGTACCATCCATGATTTTAAATCTTGTGTGGATGCTTATTTTTCAGTTTATTTTTGAAAGATATTATCTATAAGAAAGAAACAAAAATGTAACAAAGGCGTAATATTCATTAGGCCTTTTTTTGGTATACTAGTATTGTCTTTAAAAGAAGGAGTATCTACGTAATATGAAGAAAAAAATCTTAGCGTCACTTTTATTAAGTACAGTAATGGTTTCTCAAGTAGCTGTTTTAACAACTGCGCATGCAGAAACGACTGATGACAAAATTGCTGCTCAAGATAATAAAATTAGTAACTTAACAGCGCAACAACAAGAAGCTCAAAAACAAGTTGACCAAATTCAGGAGCAAGTATCAGCTATTCAAGCTGAGCAATCTAACTTGCAAGCTGAAAATGATAGATTACAAGCAGAATCCAAAAAACTTGAGAGTGAGATTACAGAACTTTCTAAAAACATTGTATCTCGCAATGATTCTTTGGAAAAACAAGCTCGTAGTGCTCAAACAAATGGAGCTGCAACTAGCTACATCAATACGATTGTAAATTCAAAATCAATTACAGAAGCTATTTCACGTGTTGCAGCAATGAATGAAATTGTATCTGCTAACAACAAAATGTTGGAACAACAAAAAGCAGATAAAAAAGCAATTTCTGAGAAGCAAGTGGCAAACAATGACGCAATTAATACAGTAATTGCAAATCAACAGAAATTGTCTGATGATGCGCAAGCTTTAACAACGAAACAAGCTGAGTTGAAGGCTGCAGAATTAAATCTTGCTGCTGAAAAAGCGACAGCAGAAGATGAAAAAGCAAGTTTGCTAGAGAAAAAAGCAGAAGCAGAAGTAGCAGCAAAAGCAGCAGCAGAGGCAGAAGCAGCTTACAAGGCAAAACAAGTAAGTCAACAACAAACAGTTGTTGCTTCTGGAAATACGACTTTTGCAGCACAGGTTCAAGCTGTAGCTTCTTCGGAATCAGCAACATATACTCCTGTGGCAGTCAAACAACGCCCAACATACAGTACAAATGCTTCAAGCTATCCAATTGGAGAATGTACATGGGGAGTTAAAACATTAGCACCTTGGGCTGGAGACTATTGGGGTAATGGAGCACAGTGGGCTACAAGTGCAGCAGCTGCAGGATTCCGTACAGGTTCAACACCTCAAGTTGGTGCGATTGCATGTTGGAATGATGGTGGATATGGACACGTAGCAGTAGTTACAGCTGTTTCATCATCAACAAGTATTCAAGTATCAGAATCAAATTATGCAGGTAATCGTACAATTGGAAATCACCGTGGATGGTTCAATCCAACAACAACTTCTGAAGGTTTTGTTACATATATTTATGCAGATTAATTCACAGAGGGACTCGAATAGAGCCCTCTTTTTCAGGTTTTACCGTGACAATCCCTATTAAAAATTATATCAAAACAGCTTGAAAATATTGGAAAAGTATGGTAAAATGAAAATTGTCGTGTGAACGATAATACTCATTCTTGATGAATTGTGAAGCAGTTGCCCTTGGGTCGTTTTGCGAGTTGAAGTCAAGAAGAGGAAAAAAACAAAAAGGAGAAATACTCATGGCAGTAATTTCAATGAAACAACTTCTTGAGGCTGGTGTACACTTTGGTCACCAAACTCGTCGCTGGAACCCTAAGATGGCTAAATACATCTTTACAGAGCGTAACGGAATCCACGTTATCGACTTGCAACAAACTGTAAAATACGCTGACCAAGCTTACGATTTCATGCGTGATGCAGCAGCTAACGATGCAGTTGTATTGTTCGTTGGTACTAAGAAACAAGCAGCTGATGCAGTTGCTGAAGAAGCAGTACGTTCAGGTCAATACTTCATCAACCACCGTTGGTTAGGTGGAACTCTTACAAACTGGGGAACAATCCAAAAACGTATCGCTCGTTTGAAAGAAATCAAACGTATGGAAGAAGATGGAACTTTCGAAGTTCTTCCTAAGAAAGAAGTTGCACTTCTTAATAAACAACGTGCACGTCTTGAAAAATTCTTGGGTGGTATCGAAGATATGCCTCGTATCCCAGATGTTATGTACGTAGTTGACCCACATAAAGAGCAAATCGCTGTTAAAGAAGCTAAGAAATTGGGAATCCCAGTTGTAGCGATGGTTGACACAAACACTGATCCAGATGATATCGATGTAATCATCCCAGCTAACGATGACGCTATCCGCGCTGTTAAATTGATCACAGCTAAATTGGCTGACGCTATCATCGAAGGACGTCAAGGTGAAGATGCAGCAGCAGTTGAAGCAGAATTTGCAGCTTCAGAAGCTCAAGCAGATTCAATCGAAGAAATCGTTGAAGTTGTAGAAGGCGACAACGCTTAATTCATATAAATAGTAATTACCTAGGAGGGCGGGGCTTAGCCCGGCTCTCCTATTTTTAAAAAATATAGGAGAATCAAAATGGCAGAAATTACAGCTAAACTTGTAAAAGAGTTGCGTGAAAAATCTGGTGCTGGTGTTATGGACGCTAAAAAAGCGCTTGTAGAAACAGACGGTGACATCGAAAAAGCGATTGAATTGCTTCGTGAAAAAGGTATGGCTAAGGCAGCTAAGAAAGCTGACCGTGTTGCTGCAGAAGGTTTGACTGGTGTTTATGTTAACGGTAATGTTGCAGCAGTTATTGAAGTAAACGCTGAAACTGACTTCGTTGCGAAAAACGCTCAATTCGTTGAATTGGTAAATACTACAGCTAAAGTTATTGCTGAAGGAAAACCTGCTAACAATGAGGAAGCTCTTGCTTTGACAATGCCTTCAGGTGAAACTCTTGAAGCTGCATACGTATCTGCAACAGCAACTATCGGAGAAAAAATCTCATTCCGTCGCTTTGCATTGATTGAAAAAACAGATGCACAACACTTTGGAGCTTACCAACATAACGGTGGACGTATCGGTGTTATTTCAGTTGTTGAAGGTGGAGACGAAGCACTTGCTAAACAATTGTCAATGCACATCGCAGCGATGAAACCAACAGTTCTTTCTTACAAAGAATTGGATGAGCAATTCGTTAAAGATGAGTTGGCACAATTGAACCACGTTATCGACCAAGACAACGAAAGCCGTGCAATGGTTAATAAACCAGCTCTTCCACACTTGAAGTATGGTTCAAAATCTCAATTGACTGATGAAGTGATCGCCCAAGCTGAAGCTGACATCAAAGCTGAGTTGGCTGCAGAAGGCAAACCAGAAAAAATCTGGGACAAAATTATCCCAGGTAAAATGGATCGCTTCATGCTTGACAATACTAAAGTTGACCAAGCTTACACACTTCTTGCACAAGTTTACATCATGGATGATAGCAAGACAGTTGAAGCATACCTTGAATCAGTTAACGCTTCAGTAGTTGAGTTCGCTCGCTTTGAAGTTGGTGAAGGTATCGAGAAAGCTGCAAACGACTTTGAAGCTGAAGTTGCAGCTACAATGGCAGCAGCCTTGAATAACTAATTATAGAAAGGAAGTAAATTTGCTTCCTTTTTTCTATGCAGTCGATCCCTATAGGGAGAGCTTCCTATTTTCAAGGTAAAAACAAAAAGCCCTATAATAAGGGCCAATTGTATTTAGGAGACTAAACTTCAAATTCATAGAGTGCTGTAGAGAGATAACGTTCACCGTTATCTGGTGCTAGAGCAAGGACTTTTTTACCTGTACCTAATTTTTTGGCAACCTCGATGGCTCCGTAGATAGCTGCAGCTGAGGAAATCCCTACAAGGAAGCCTTCTTTTCCACCAATTTCACGTCCGAGTGCAAGAGCATCATCTGATGTTACACGAACGATACCATCATAGGCTTTAGTATCAAGTGTATCAGGAATAAATCCAGCTGAGATACCTTGAATTTTGTGAGGACCAGGTTTTTCACCAGATAGAATGGCGGATTCATCAGCTTCCACTGCATAAACTTGAATGTTTGAATTTGCTGATTTGAGTGCATGAGAAACACCAGAAATTGTTCCACCGGTACCAACTCCAGCAACAAAGGCATCTAATCCATCTTTACCGAAAGCAGCTAGTATCTCAGCTCCTGTTGTTCTTTCGTGTACTTCTGGATTAGCTGGATTGTCAAATTGAAGAGGAAGGAAACCATCACGTTCAGCAGCGATTTCTTGAGCCTTAGCAATAGCACCTTTCATTCCCTCGCTACCAGGAGTTAGGACGAGTTCAGCACCATAAGCTTGGATAATCTTACGTCGTTCCACACTCATAGTTTCAGGCATAACGATAACAACTTTATACCCTTTAGCAGCCCCTACCCATGAAAGTCCAATACCAGTGTTTCCACTTGTTGCTTCAACAATAGTAGAACCAGGTTTCAGAATACCGTCTTGTTCAGCTTTTTCAATCATGCTAAGAGCAATACGGTCTTTTACAGAAGAACCAGGGTTAAATGCTTCAAGTTTTACATAGACATCTGCAGCCCCTTCTGGCACAATATTGTTGAGTTTAACAATCGGAGTTTGACCGATTAGTTCAGTAATGTTGTTATAAATAGACATATGAATACCTCTTTGTATAAGATATCTCTAGTATAACGCTATCTATACCATTTGTAAAATATAGAAATCCTATCGAAGCGATAGGATTTTTTTATATCATAGGTCTAAGCCATTAATTTTTAAGCGATTGTGATAGGCTAATTCTAGTAAATATGTATAAAGTGGAACGATATCTGTTTTCTTAGGGAATTCAAATCTGTGAACACTAAAATGTTCATTATGTGCTTTTAGAAAGATATTTTCTAAATAAGTAATAGTAATTTCACTATCATCTATACCTGCTCCCGCAGTTTCCATTTCAACGTTAACAATGTTCATCAAAAAGATTGATTTAATAGACATCTTACGACCAGTAGCGCCTTGTTTATCTGTAAAGATAATACGTATATTGGTAAATATAATTGAGTCACGAATAAGTTTATATCCACTTTGAATTTCTTCGTTTTCTAGTAAATATTGTCCATATTCTTTGATAAGAGTTTCTTTGTTTTGCTCGCTAAAGTTACCAGCGAGTCCTTGAATGAACTTTCCAAATGCCATATTTCTCTCCTTTGTTTACACTAAGTTTACAGGAACTTCAACTTCTCGTAAACCTTGATCAGTTAAGGTAACTTTTCCATGAAAAAACTCTACCAATGCGGCTTTAATATTTTCTTTTTCTTCTTTATCAACATAAATCATCGTATTGACTTGATCTGTAAAGTTTGTATCCAGCTCCATGAGAGTATGTTCTTTAAGGAAGTTATTATATTCTTGGTACTGAGTGTAAGACATTTGAATAGCAATGCCAGCCTGTTCCTTTATTTCAATGATGCCAATTTCTTTGACAGCTAAGGCGACACTACCTGCGTAAGCACGAATCAATCCTCCAGCGCCTAGCTTAATGCCACCAAAGTAGCGTGTTACGACCACACAGACATTGGTGAGATTGTGATTTTCTAGTACCCCAAGCATGGGAACGCCAGCAGTACCACTGGGCTCACCATCATCACTTGTACGTTTAATTTCACTACGCTCCCCAATAATAAATGCTGAGCAGTTATGCGTAGCTTTGTAGTGTTCCTTTTTAATGGCAGTAATGAAGTCACGAGCCTCTTCTTCGCTATAAACACGCTTGGCATGACAGATAAAGCGTGATTTTTTGATTTCTTCTTGGACTTGACCGTCTTCTTTAATTGTTTTAAATTCCATGATTTAATTGTACTAAAAAATCATCTAAAGCGCTAGGTTTTTACGAATAAAGAAGTATGAAAGTAAATCCTAATTATCTTGGTCGTTTGTTTACGGAGAATGAATTAACAGAAGAGGAACGTCAGTTGGCGGAGAAACTTCCAGCAATGAGAAAGGAGAAGGGGAAACTTTTCTGTCAACGTTGTGATAGTGTTATTCTGGAGGAATGGTATCTACCTATTGGTGCCTACTATTGTCGGGAATGCTTGCTGATGAAGCGAGTTCGGAGTGATCAAGCTTTATACTATTTTCCGCAGGAGAATTTTCCGAAGCAAGAAATTCTTAAATGGCGTGGTCAATTAACTCCTTTTCAAGAGAAGGTGTCAGAGGGACTAATTCGAGCTGTCGACAAGCAAGAGCCAACCTTGGTACATGCGGTGACAGGAGCTGGAAAGACAGAAATGATTTATCAAGTAGTGGCTAAAGTGATTAATGCGGGAGGTGCAGTGTGTTTGGCCAGTCCTCGCATAGATGTTTGTTTGGAGCTGTATAAGCGCCTGCAAGATGATTTTGCTTGCGAGATAGCCCTCCTACATGGAGAATCGGAACCTTATTTTCGAACACCACTAGTTGTTGCGACGACCCATCAGTTATTGAAGTTTTATCAAGCTTTTGATTTGCTGATAGTGGATGAAGTAGATGCTTTTCCTTATGTTGATAATCCCACGCTTTACCATGCTGTCAAGAATAGTGTAAAGGAGAATGGGCTGAGAATCTTTTTAACAGCGACTTCGACCGAGGAGTTAGATAGGAAGGTTCGTATAGGAGAATTAAAACGATTGAGTTTGCCAAGACGATTTCACGGGAATCCGTTGATTATCCCTAAACCAGTTTGGTTATCTGATTTTAATCGCTACTTAGATAAGAATCGTTTGTCACCAAAGTTAAAGTCTTATATTGAGAAGCAGAGAAAGACAGGTTATCCGTTACTCATTTTTGCTTCAGAAATTAAGAAAGGGGGACAGTTAAAAGAAATCTTACAGGAGCAATTTCCAAATGAGAAAATTGGCTTTGTATCTTCTATCACAGAAAATCGATTAGAGCAAGTACAAGCTTTTCGAGATAGAGAACTGACAATACTTATCAGTACGACAATCTTGGAGCGTGGAGTTACCTTCCCTTGTGTGGATGTTTTCGTAGTAGAGGCCAATCATCGTCTGTTTACCAAGTCTAGTTTGATTCAGATTGGTGGACGAGTTGGACGAAGCATGGATAGACCAACAGGAGATTTGCTTTTTTTCCATGATGGGTTAAATGCTTCAATCAAGAAGGCAATTATGGAAATTCAGCAGATGAATAAGGAGACGGGGCTATGAAGTGCTTATTGTGTGGGCAGACTATGAAGTCTGTTTTAACTTTTAGTAGTCTCTTACTTCTGACGAATGATGCCTCTTGTCTTTGTTTAGATTGTGATTCTACTTTTGAGAGAAATGGAGAAGAGTACTGTCCAAACTGTATGAAAACAGGATTGTCAACAAAGTGTCAAGATTGTCAATTTTGGTGTAAAGAAGGAGTTGAAGTCAGTCATAGAGCGATTTTTACTTACAATCAAGCTATGAAGGATTTTTTCAGTCGGTATAAGTTTGATGGAGACTTCCTTTTAAGAAAAGTTTTTGCTTCAGTTTTAAGTGAGGAGTTAAAAAAGTACAAAGAGTATCAATTTGTTGTAATTCCCCTAAGTCCTGAAAGATTGCTCGAGAGGGGATTTAACCAGGTTGAAGGTTTAGTTGAAGCAGCAGGGTTTGCGTATCTGGATTTATTAGAAAAGAGAGAAGAGCGAGCTAGTTCTTCCAAAAGTCGCTCAGAGCGTTTGGCAACAGAACTTCCTTTCTTTGTCAAAAGTGGAGTCACTATTCCTAAAAAAATCCTACTTATAGATGATATTTATACTACTGGAACAACTATAAATCGTGTGAAGAGACTGCTGGAAGAAGCGGGTGCTGAGGATGTGAAAACATTTTCCCTTGTAAGATGAGGAAAAAATTTGCAAAAATAAAATGAAAGCGTTATAATGAAATCAGAAAAACAAAAATGTTTAGAAAGAAGGTACTCATATGATTAAATATAGTATCCGTGGTGAAAACCTAGAAGTAACAGAAGCAATTCGTGATTATGTAGTTTCTAAACTCGAAAAGATCGAAAAGTATTTTCAAGCTGAACAAGAGTTGGATGCTCGAGTTAACTTGAAGGTGTATCGTGAAAAAACTGCTAAAGTGGAGGTAACGATTCCACTTGGATCAATTACTCTTCGTGCAGAAGATGTGTCTCAAGATATGTATGGTTCAATTGACCTTGTAACCGATAAAATTGAACGTCAGATTCGTAAAAATAAAACAAAAATCGAGCGTAAAAATAAAAATAAGGTAGCAACTAGTCAATTATTTACAGATGCTTTGGTGGAAGATCCAAATGTTGTCCAATCTAGAGTTGTTCGTTCAAAACAAATTGATTTAAAACCAATGGATTTGGAAGAAGCTATTCTACAGATGGATTTGTTGGGACATGATTTCTTTATCTATGTGGATGTTGAAGATCAAACAACTAATGTGATTTATCGTCGTGAAGATGGCGAGATTGGACTGTTAGAAGTTAAAGAATCTTAATTTCAATATGTGTAAAGGAAGGTTTACTGAATTGTAAACCTCCTTTTTCTTATAATTGATAGAATTACTGATTACACTTTTAAAAAGTCGCTTTTTGGTGGTTATTATGGTATAATGGGTGCCAAGAGGTTTGGAATGAAAAAATTTTATGTAAGTCCTATTTTCCCCTTAATATTAGGAATAGTGGCGTTCGGAGTGCTATCTGTGCAACTTGTTTTTGTAACGAATACACTGGTAACGCTATTTCTTTTGCTACTTATTTTGGGGTCATATATTTTACTATTCATCCATCAGAGAGACTACTACTCAAGGAGTGAAGTAGAACAAATCCAGTATGTAAACCACCAAGCTGAAGAAAGTTTGACAACCTTGTTAGAACAGATGCCTGTCGGAGTTATTAAATTAGACTTGTCGTCAGGTGAAGTTGAATGGTTTAATCCTTATGCTGAATTGATTTTGACTAATGAAGTGGGCGAGATTGATGTGGCATTAATTCAAACAATTATCAAGGCATCGGTAGGAAATCCAGGTTCTTATGCTACCTTGGGTGAGACCCGCTATTCGGTTCATATGGACAAGGTGTCTGGAGTTCTTTACTTCTTTGATGTGTCTGGAGAATACGAAGCGACTGTTGAGTTAGTAACGAGTCGACCTGTGATTGGGATCGTTTCCGTTGACAACTATGATGATTTAGAAGATGAAACATCGGAGTCTGATATCAGTCATATCAATAGTTTTGTAGCCAATTTTGTTTCAGAATTTGCTGGTAAACATGCCATGTTCTCCCGTCGAGTAAGTATGGATCGCTTTTATCTATTTACGGACTACACGGTGCTTGAGGGATTGATGAACGATAAATTTTCTGTTATTGATTCTTTCAGAGAAGAGTCGAAACAGAGACAGTTGCCCTTGACCTTAAGTATGGGATTTTCTTATGGTGATGGAAATCATGATGAGATAGGGAAAGTTGCATTGCTCAACTTAAACTTGGCTGAAGTGCGTGGTGGCGACCAGGTGGTTGTCAAGGAGAATGACGAAACGAAAAATCCCGTTTATTTTGGTGGTGGATCTGCGGCGTCAATCAAGCGTACAAGGACACGTACGCGCGCTATGATGACAGCTATTTCAGATAAAATTAAAAGTGTAGATCAGGTTTTTGTAGTTGGTCATAAAAACCTTGATATGGATGCTTTGGGTTCTGCTGTAGGTATGCAGTTATTTGCTAGTAATGTAACAGAAAATAGTTATGCTCTTTATGATGAAAAACAAATGTCGCCGGATATTGAACGAGCTGTTTCATTCTTAGAAAAAGAAGGAGTTACGAAGTTGTTGTCTGTTAAGGATGCAATGGGGATGGTAACCAATCGTTCTTTGTTGATTCTTGTAGACCATTCAAAGACAGCTTTAACTTTATCGAAAGAATTTTATGATTTATTTACCCAAACTATTGTTATTGACCACCATAGAAGGGATCAGGATTTTCCAGATAATGCGGTTATTACTTATATCGAAAGTGGTGCAAGTAGTGCCAGTGAGTTGGTAACGGAATTGATTCAGTTCCAGAATTCTAAGAAAAATCGTTTGAGTCGTATGCAAGCAAGTGTTTTAATGGCTGGTATGATGCTGGATACTAAAAATTTCACCTCACGAGTGACTAGTCGGACATTTGATGTTGCTAGCTATCTCAGAACGAGAGGAAGTGATAGTATTGCTATCCAAGAAATCGCTGCAACAGATTTTGAAGAATATCGTGAGGTCAATGAACTGATTTTACAGGGGCGTAAATTAGGTTCAGATGTATTGATAGCAGAGGCTACGGACTCGAAATGCTATGATACGGTTGTTATTAGTAAGGCAGCAGATGCCATGTTAGCTATGTCAGGTATTGAAGCGAGTTTTGTTCTTGCGAAGAATACACAAGGATTTATCTCTATCTCAGCTCGAAGTCGTAGTAAACTGAATGTACAACGGATCATGGAAGAGCTGGGAGGTGGAGGTCACTTTAATTTGGCAGCAGCTCAAATTAAAGATTTAACCTTGTCAGAAGCAGGTGAAAAACTGACAGAAATTGTATTAAATGAAATAAAGGAAAAGGAGAAAGAGGAATGAAAGTAATCTTTTTAGCAGATGTTAAAGGAAAAGGTAAAAAAGGCGAAATTAAGGAAGTACCAACAGGGTATGCACAAAACTTTCTTATCAAAAAGAACCTAGCCAAAGAAGCGACTGCTCAAGCGGTAGGTGAGCTTCGTGGTAAACAAAAATCTGAAGAAAAAGCTCACGCTGAGATGATTGCAGAAGCAAAAGCAATTAAAGCCCAACTTGAAGCAGAAGAAACTATTGTAGAATTTGTTGAAAAAGTTGGTCCAGATGGCCGTACTTTTGGTTCTATTACCAGTAAGAAAATTGCAGAAGAATTGCAAAAGCAATTTGGAATTAAGATTGATAAACGTCATATTCAAGTACAAGCTCCGATTCGAGCAGTTGGTTTGATCGATGTGCCAGTGAAAATCTATCAAGATATCACAAGTGTGATCAATCTTCGTGTGAAAGAAGGATAAATTTACACCTTCTTGACAAGATTGTAAAAGGAAGGGAAGTCTGATGGCAGAAGTAGAAGAGTTACGAGTACAACCTCAAGATATCTTAGCTGAGCAATCCGTTTTAGGGGCTATCTTTATTGACGAGAGTAAGCTTGTTTTTGTGCGAGAATACATTGAGTCTCGGGACTTTTTTAAGTATGCCCATCGTTTGATTTTTCAAGCTATGGTCGATTTATCCGATCGTGGGGATGCCATAGATGCAACAACGGTTCGTACTATCCTTGATAATCAAGGTGATTTGCAGAATATTGGCGGCTTGTCTTACCTGGTTGAGATTGTCAATTCTGTGCCAACTTCTGCTAATGCGGAGTATTATGCTAAAATTGTTGCAGAAAAGGCTATGTTACGGCGATTAATCGCTAAGTTGACAGAGTCTGTCAATCAAGCTTACGAGGCTTCGCAACCAGCTGATGAAATCATTGCTCAGGCAGAAAAAGGCCTGATTGATGTCAGCGAAAATGCTAATCGAAGCGGATTTAAGAATATTCGAGATGTGTTGAATGTCAACTTTGGAAATCTGGAAGCTCGCTCGCAACAAACGACCGATATTACAGGTATTGCGACAGGCTATCGTGATTTAGATCATATGACGACTGGTCTGCATGAAGAGGAGTTGATTATCTTAGCAGCTCGTCCAGCGGTTGGTAAGACAGCCTTTGCCTTGAATATTGCACAGAATATTGGGACTAAGTTGGACAAAACTGTTGCTATTTTTTCACTGGAAATGGGTGCGGAAAGTCTAGTGGACCGTATGTTAGCGGCAGAAGGTTTGGTGGAATCTCATTCTATCCGTACGGGTCAATTGACTGATGAGGAGTGGCAAAAATATACCATTGCTCAAGGGAATCTAGCGAATGCAAGTATCTATATCGATGATACGCCAGGGATTCGGATTACAGAGATTCGTTCTCGTTCACGTAAATTGGCTCAAGAAACTGGAAATCTTGGTTTGATTTTGATAGACTACCTTCAATTGATCACGGGAACTGGTCGGGAAAACCGCCAACAAGAAGTTTCAGAAATTTCTCGTCAGTTGAAAATTTTAGCTAAGGAACTGAAGGTTCCCGTAATTGCTCTGAGTCAGTTGTCTCGTGGTGTAGAACAACGTCAGGATAAGAGGCCAGTCTTGTCTGATATTCGTGAATCTGGGTCTATTGAGCAGGACGCTGATATCGTAGCCTTTCTTTATCGCGACGACTACTATGAGCGTGGTGGTGAAGAAGAGGAAGGCATACCAAATAATAAGGTAGAAGTTATTATCGAGAAAAACCGTAGTGGAGCTCGTGGAACAGTGGAATTAATTTTCCAAAAAGAATACAATAAATTTTCAAGTATTTCAAAAAGGGAGGAAATAAGATGACAGATGCATTTACAGATGTAGCTAAGATGAAAAAAATTAAAGAGGAAATTAAGTCGCATGAGGGTCATGTAATCGAAATGACTTTGGAAAATGGGCGTAAGCGCCAAAAAAATAGATTGGGTAAGCTAATTGAAGTTTATCCATCCCTATTTATCGTGGAATTTGGGAATGTTGAAGGAGATAAACAAGCTAATGTTTACGTTGAGTCCTTTACTTACTCAGATATCCTTACGGAAAAGAATTTGATTCATTATCTTGACTAAAGTGAGAAATTTTCTCACTTTTTCTTTTTTCTCCGAATAGTTTAAGTGAAGGCAATCTTCGATTTATATTATTTTTCAAGGAGGAAGAATGAAAGTTTTACCATTCAAAGTAACAGAGATAGGATTTTCTTTGAGAAAATCAGTTAAAAAGGTTGTTCCTTTTTTAGCAGTAGGATTGATGCTAGTAGCGAGTGATAGTGTATATGCCTATTCTGGAGAAAATGGATCGATTGCGCGTGGGGATGATTATCCTGCTTACTATAAAAATGGGAGTCAGGAAATTGATAAGTGGCGCATGTACTCTCGTCAGTGTACTTCATTTGCAGCCTTTCGCTTGAGTAGTGTCAATGGTTTTGAGATTACAGGAGCTTATGGAAATGCGAATGAATGGGGCTATCGTGCTCGTCGTGAAGGCTATCGTGTAGATAGTGTACCAACGATTGGATCTATTGCTTGGTCTACTGCAGGAGGATATGGTCATGTTGCCTGGGTTTCAAATGTAATGGGGGATAATATAGAAATTGAGGAATACAACTATGGTTATACAGGATCCTATAATAAACGAATTATAAAAGCAAATACGATGACAGGATTTATTCATTTTAAAGATTTGGATGGAGGGAATGTCGTAAGTAGTAGCAACGTATTCAATAGTCAACCTTTGTCTTCTTCAGGAGGAACACATTATTTTAAGAATAAGGCAGCTATTAAAAATCAACCTTTAGCTAGTGCAACTTCAATTGCCTATTATTCTCCAGGTGAGAGTGTTCATTATGATCAGATACTTGAAAAAGATGGATACAAGTGGTTGAGTTATATATCTTATAGTGGAAGTCGTCGCTATATTCAGTTAGAGGAGGTTGTGTCATCGCAGAATCAAACAGAAGGTAGTTCCAATGATGTTCTGACTGTTGGTTGGAAGAAAATAAATGGTAGTTGGTATCATTTCAAATCAAATGGGTCTAAATCAACGGGATGGCTGAAAGATGGTTCTAGCTGGTATTATTTGAAACCATCTGGTGAAATGCAGACAGGCTGGTTAAAGGAAAATGGCTCGTGGTATTATCTGGATAGTTCAGGGGCAATGAAAACGGGCTGGTACCAAGTATCTGGTAAGTGGTATTATTCTTACTCTTCAGGTGCCTTAGCTGTTAATACGACGGTGGATGGCTACAGAGTAAACAGTGATGGAGAACGAGTATAGAAAATTAGAGTAGGAAATTTTTCCTACTTTTTCTGTAAGCAGTTTCCTTGACATTTTTTTTATTTTGCGCTATCATATGTCCATATAATATATGGGAGTCTGTGTACAGTCTGAGAGGAAGCGTTAAGCTTCGACCGCACCTGATCTGGGTAATGCCAGCGTAGGGAACGATACTTAGTCTATTCTGCACCTTTTCCATATATGGTAAAGGTTTTTCTTTTTGTCAAAGGAAAACGAGAAGAGGAGGTTCTTATGAAAGCAAGCATCGCCTTGCAAGTTTTACCCCTATCGCAGGGGATTGATCGGATAGCTGTTATCGATCAGGTCATTGCTTATCTGCAAGCTCAAGAAGTGACCATGGTGGTGACACCATTTGAAACGGTCTTGGAAGGGGAGTTTGATGAGCTTATGCGCATTCTCAAAGAAGCGCTAGAGGTGGCAGGGCAGGAGGCAGATAATGTCTTTGCCAATGTCAAAATAAATGTAGGAGAGATTTTAAGTATTGATGAGAAACTTGAAAAGTATACTGAGACGACACATTAGTCTATTGGGCTTTCTAGGAGTCTTGTCAATCTGGCAGTTAGCAGGTTTTCTTAAACTTCTCCCCAAGTTTATCCTGCCGACACCTCTTGAAATTCTCCAGGCCTTTGTTCGTGATAGAGAATTTCTCTGGCACCATAGCTGGGCGACCTTGAGAGTGGCTTTACTGGGGTTGGTTTTGGGAGTTTTGATTGCCTGTCTCATGGCTGTACTTATGGATAGTTTGACTTGGCTCAATGACCTGATTTACCCTATGATGGTGGTCGTTCAGACCATTCCGACCATTGCCATAGCTCCTATTCTAGTCTTGTGGCTAGGTTATGGGATTCTGCCCAAGATTGTCTTGATTATCTTGACGACAACCTTTCCTATCATCGTCAGCATTTTGGACGGTTTTAGGCATTGTGACAAGGATATGCTGACCTTGTTTAGTCTGATGCGGGCCAAGCCTTGGCAAATCCTGTGGCATTTTAAAATTCCAGTCAGCCTGCCTTACTTTTATGCAGGTCTGAGGGTCAGTGTCTCCTACGCTTTTATCACAACAGTGGTATCTGAGTGGTTGGGAGGCTTTGAAGGACTAGGTGTCTACATGATTCAGTCCAAGAAACTGTTTCAGTATGATACCATGTTTGCTATTATTATTCTGGTATCGATTATCAGTCTTCTCGGTATGAAGCTGGTCGATATTAGTGAAAAATATGTTATTAAATGGAAACGTTCGTGAGATAAGAATGTTTCAAAAAAGAAAAGAGGAAATTGAAATGAAGAAAACATGGAAAGTGTTTTTAACTGTTTTAACAGCTCTTGTAGCTGTTGTGCTTGTAGCTTGTGGTCAAGGAACTGCTTCTAAGGATAATAAGGAAGCAGAACTTAAGAAAATCGACTTTATCTTAGACTGGACGCCAAACACCAACCACACGGGGCTTTATGTTGCCAAGGAAAAAGGTTATTTCAAAGAAGCTGGAGTGGATGTTGATTTGAAATTGCCACCAGAAGAAAGTTCTTCTGATTTGGTTATCAATGGTAAGGCACCATTTGCAGTCTATTTCCAAGACTACATGGCTAAAAAATTGGAAAAAGGAGCAGGAATTACTGCCGTTGCAGCTATCGTAGAGCACAATACATCAGGAATTATCTCTCGTAAATCTGACAATGTAGCTAGTCCAAAGGACTTGGTTGGTAAGAAATATGGTACATGGAATGACCCAACTGAACTTGCTATGTTGAAAACCTTGGTAGAATCACAAGGCGGAGATTTTGAAAAAGTTGAAAAAGTACCAAACAACGACTCAAACTCTATCACACCGATTGCTAATGGAGTATTTGATACTGCATGGATCTACTATGGATGGGATGGTATCCTTGCCAAATCTCAAGGTGTAGAGGCTAACTTCATGTACTTGAAAGACTACGTTAAAGAATTTGACTACTACTCACCAGTTATCATCGCCAACAATGACTATTTGAAAGATAACAAAGAAGAAGCACGTAAAGTCATCCAAGCTATCAAAAAAGGTTACCAATATGCCATGGAGCATCCAGAGGAAGCAGCTGATATCCTCATCAAAAATGCACCTGAACTCAAGGAAAAACGTGACTTTGTCATCGAATCTCAAAAATACTTGTCAAAAGAATACGCAAGCGACAAGGAAAAATGGGGTCAATTTGACGCAGCTCGCTGGAATGCCTTCTATAAATGGGATAAAGAAAATGGTATCCTTAAAGAAGACTTGACAGACAAAGGCTTCACCAATGAATTTGTGAAATAATGACAGAAATTAGACTAGAACACGTCAGTTATGCCTATGGTCAGGAGAGGATTTTAGAGGATATCAACCTACAGGTGACTTCAGGAGAAGTGGTTTCCATCCTAGGCCCAAGTGGTGTTGGAAAGACCACCCTCTTTAATCTAATCGCTGGGATTTTAGAAGTTCAGTCAGGGAGAATTGTCCTTGATGGGGAGGAGAATCCCAAGGGGCGCGTGAGTTATATGTTGCAAAAGGATCTCCTCTTGGAGCACAAGACGGTGCTTGGTAATATCATTCTGCCACTCTTGATTCAAAAAGTGGATAAGGCGGAAGCCATTGCCCGCGCGGATGAAATTCTTGCGACCTTTCAGCTAACGGCTGTAAGGGATAAATATCCTCATGAACTGAGTGGGGGGATGCGTCAGCGTGTAGCCTTGCTTCGAACTTACCTTTTCGGGCACAAGCTCTTTCTCTTGGATGAGGCCTTTAGTGCCTTGGATGAGATGACCAAGATGGAACTCCACGCTTGGTACCTTGAAATTCACAAGCAGTTGCAGCTAACAACCTTGATTATTACTCACAGTATCGAGGAGGCACTCAATCTCAGCGACCGCATCTATATCTTGAAAAATCGCCCTGGGCAGATTGTTTCAGAAATTAAACTAGATTGGTCTGAAGATGAGGATAAGGAAGTCCAAAAGATTGCCTACAAACGTCAAATCTTGGCAGAATTAGGCTTAGATAAGTAGAAAAAGAGGGAGTTGGTGAAGATTATCCTTTACCAGCGCCCTTTTTCTTTTAAAAATAAGAAAATTTCGGTATAATAGTCAAAGATAGTCAAGGTTCAAAGAGAGAGGTGGGTTTGTAATGAGATTTAAAAATACATCGGATCATATTGAGGCCTACATCAAGGCGATTTTAGATCAATCTGGAATTGTGGAGTTACAACGGAGTCAGTTGGCAGATACTTTTCAGGTTGTTCCTAGTCAGATTAACTATGTGATCAAGACACGCTTTACGGAAAGTAGAGGCTACTTGGTTGAAAGTAAGCGTGGTGGTGGAGGCTACATTCGTATAGGACGGATTGAGTTTTCTAGTCATCATGAAATGCTCCGAGAACTGCTTTACTCGATTGATGAGCGGGTCAGTCAAGAAATTTATGAAGATATTCTGCAGCTTTTGGTTGAGCAGGAATTGATGACCAAGCAGGAGATGAATTTGCTAGTATCAGTAGCTTTGGATTGTGTTCTAGGAGAAGAAGCTCCAGTTGTTCGAGCAAACATGCTACGACAGGTCATACAAGAGGTAGATAGAAAAGGGAAGTAAGATGAACTATTCAAAAGCATTGAATGAATGTATCGAAAGTGCCTACATGGTGGCTAGCCATTTTGGAGCTCGTTACCTAGAGTCATGGCATTTGTTGATTGCCATGTCCAATCACAGTTATAGTGTGGCAGGGGCAACTTTAAATGATTATCCATATGAGATGGACCGTTTAGAAGAGGTCGCTTTGGAACTGACTGAAACGGACTATAGCCAGGATGAAACCTTTACGGAATTGCCGTTCTCCCATCGTTTGCAGGTTCTTTTTGACGAAGCAGAGTATGTAGCGTCAGTGGTCCATGCTAAGGTGTTAGGGACAGAGCACGTCCTTTATGCGATTTTGCATGATGGCAATGCCTTGGCGACTCGTATCTTGGAGAGGGCTGGTTTTTCTTATGAAGACAAGAAAGATCAGGTTAAGATTGCTGCTCTTCGTCGAAATTTAGAAGAACGGGCAGGCTGGACTCGTGAAGACCTCAAGGCTTTACGCCAACGCCATCGTACAGTAGCTGATAAGCAAAATTCTATGGCCAATATGATGGGCATGCCCCAGACTCCAAGCGGTGGTCTCGAGGATTATACGCATGATTTGACAGAGCAAGCGCGTTCTGGCAAGTTAGAACCAGTCATCGGTCGGGACAAGGAAATCTCGCGTATGATTCAAATCTTGAGCCGTAAGACCAAGAATAATCCTGTCTTGGTTGGAGATGCTGGTGTCGGGAAAACAGCTCTGGCGCTTGGTCTTGCCCAGCGTATTGCTAGTGGTGATGTACCTGCGGAAATGGCTAAGATGCGCGTGTTAGAGCTTGATTTGATGAATGTCGTTGCAGGGACACGCTTCCGTGGTGACTTTGAAGAGCGCATGAACAATATCATCAAGGATATTGAAGAAGATGGTCAAGTAATTCTATTTATCGACGAACTCCACACCATCATGGGTTCTGGGAGCGGGATTGATTCGACCCTGGATGCGGCTAATATCTTGAAGCCAGCCTTGGCGCGTGGAACCTTGAGAACAGTTGGTGCGACCACTCAGGAAGAATATCAAAAACACATCGAAAAAGATGCGGCCCTTTCTCGTCGTTTCGCCAAAGTGACGATTGAAGAGCCAAGTGTTGCAGACAGCATGACCATTTTACAAGGCTTGAAGGCGACTTATGAGAAACATCACCGTGTGCAAATCACAGATGAAGCGGTCGAAACAGCCGTTAAGATGGCCCATCGTTACTTGACTAGCCGTCACTTGCCAGACTCTGCTATCGACCTCTTAGATGAAGCAGCGGCAACAGTGCAAAATAAGGCTAAGCATGTAAAAGCAGACGATTCAGGTTTGAGTCTAGCTGACAAGGCCTTGATGGATGGCAAGTGGAAACAGGCTGCCCAGCTAATCGCAAAAGAAGAGGAAGTACCTGTCTATAAAGACTTGGTGACAGAGTCTGATATTTTGACCACCTTGAGTCGCTTGTCAGGTATCCCCGTTCAAAAACTGACTCAGACTGATGCCAAGAAATACTTAAACTTGGAAGCTGAACTGCACAAACGTGTCATCGGTCAAGATCAAGCTGTTTCAAGTATTAGCCGTGCGATTCGCCGCAACCAGTCAGGGATTCGCAGTCACAAGCGTCCGATTGGTTCCTTTATGTTCTTAGGGCCTACAGGTGTCGGTAAGACCGAATTGGCTAAGGCTCTAGCAGAAGTTCTTTTTGATGACGAATCAGCCCTTATCCGCTTTGATATGAGTGAGTATATGGAGAAATTCGCAGCCAGCCGTCTTAACGGAGCTCCTCCGGGCTATGTGGGTTATGAAGAAGGTGGGGAGTTGACCGAGAAGGTTCGCAACAAACCATACTCTGTTCTCCTCTTTGATGAGGTAGAAAAAGCCCACCCAGACATCTTTAATGTCCTCTTGCAGGTCTTGGATGATGGTGTCTTGACCGATAGCAAGGGTCGCAAGGTTGACTTTTCAAATACCATTATTATTATGACGTCAAATCTTGGTGCGACAGCCCTTCGGGATGACAAGACTGTCGGATTTGGGGCTAAGGATATTCGTTTTGACCAGGAAAATATGGAAAAACGCATGTTTGAAGAGTTGAAAAAGGCTTATAGACCGGAATTCATCAATCGTATTGATGAAAAGGTGGTCTTCCATAGTCTGTCTAGCGACCATATGCAGGAAGTGGTGAAGATTATGGTCAAACCTTTAGTGGCAAGTTTGGCTGAAAAAGGCATTGACTTGAAATTACAAACTTCCGCACTGAAATTATTGGCAAATCAAGGATATGACCCAGAGATGGGAGCTCGTCCACTTCGCAGAACCTTGCAAACAGAAGTGGAAGACAAGTTGGCAGAACTTCTTCTCAAGGGAGAATTAGAGGCAGGCAGTACACTTAAGATTGGTGTTAAAGCAGGCCAGTTAAAATTTGATATTGCATAAAAACGAGGTCGGGACAAAGTTCCCGACCTCTTTGTTTGCCTTTATTAGTTTGCTTTGCTGTTGCGACTGTTTTAGGGATGGCTATCTCTCTTAGAATTACTCAACATGTGAGTAAAGAAGTCTTTGTATCGATACTTGAGATAGTTCTCATGTAAAACTAACAAAGCGATATAAACAATCAAAAAGATTGCAGTCAGATAAAACACATCAAATGCAGTTCGCGCATAGTGAGTGGCTGACTGATAAGAGCCAATAGCTCCCAAAATCAACCAAGGAAGATACTTGTAATACTTATTGAGCATAAGAGTGCACCTCCTATATTCTATTTCGATGGTATTATATCCCTTTTTCTAAAACAATGAAAGCGATTACATAAAACAAATTTAAATTTTTAACAGGAAAATCTCCTGTTTTTCTGTTTTATTACGAATAGAAGAGTAGGAGGAGTAGAGGTGTTTAAATTATGTGAGATTTTTAAAATAGTTTAAATAAATTGTTGACATGTTTAAAACGTAATGTTACAATTATATTACAAAAAGATTTCATTGTATTTCTAAAACATTACAAAGGAGTAGAAAAATGAAAAAGAAAACCTATATCAAATTGATGGCAGCAACTGTATTGGCTTCTACCTTGCTATTGGGAGCTTGTGGAAATAAAAAGGAAACAACTCAAGCAAGCAGTTCTGCTAAGACAAGCCAATCATCAAGTTCTAAAGCAGCTTCTGTTAGCAAAGAAAGCAAGACTCAGAAGTCCTCAAGTTCAGTTTCATCTGAAAAGGCCAAGGCGTCTACTGACCAGTCTGCAGCAACTACAACATCATCACCAGCAACACCTGCACCAGAGCAAAGACAAGGTCAAGAGATGTCTAATCAACAGGTGGCTAGTCAACAAACTCCTGCTCAGACTCCTTCAACTCAACAGGCTCCTCAAACCCAGTCTAACCAATCAAGCTATGATCCTACAACTGACCGCAAACTTCAAGACAAACAAGCAGAGCAAAATAAACGCTACAAGGGTGTTTTAGCCATGGTAGACGGTGATTTCTCAGCAGCAGCTGGCAACTGGAAGGGAGAAAATGGCGAAACCATCACAGTTTCATCAGGTGGTCAATTTACAGTAGAATCTGCTGATGGAAAGAAAGAAAATTACTCTATCATAGGCTACTCTTATACTCTTGATGGTGGCAAGTATAATGCCAAAATCGGTGGAGGGAGAGTCATCCAAATTACAACAGGAGCGGATGGTAAGGTTTCCAGTGTTGCTTTGAGTCAATAACAACCCTCAGTATTTGAATTTTTACAATCAAAGAAAATCCGTCAGCTCAATAAGAGTTGACGGATTCTTTTATACTTATACTTGGGTTAAAAATTCTTCTGTAGTAAGAATTTGAGCAAACTCATCCTGTAGAGAAAGGAGATTAATCTCATGGATAGTCTCAGGAGAGATGGTCTGATCGTTTTTGTTAGATAGGGTAAAACTGGCAGTGGCATCTGCTAGTAAAGTGACTTTAAAACCAAGATTTGCTGCCATTCGTGTCGTAGTAGATACACAATGAGGCAGGGTCAAACCAACAACGACTAAATGACCAATCTGATTTTTTCGTAAATAGGTTTCAAGATTTGTTCCAATAAAGGCGCTATTAACCGTTTTTTGAAAGACAGGTTCTGAAACAACTGGTTCAAATCCGCTTTTAAACTCCTGATTTTGTTTGTTATGAAATTGCGACTGGGGATTATCAGATATGTGTTGAATGTGCAAGACTGGAAGACCGTGTTTACGAAAGTATGCCAGTACCCTCAACGCTTGATATTCAGCTTGAGGGTTGTTCCGTTCTCCCCAGATAGGGTTATCAAATGCTTTTTGCATATCGATAACAAGTAGAGCAGTATGAACCATTTTAAGCCTTATCCAACTGCAAGAGAGCCTCAATCTCTGCCAGAGTGCTAGCTTGTGAAATAGCTCCACGGAGTTTGGCTGCACCAGATGTCCCACGGAGGTAGTGAGGAGCGAGTCCACGGAATTCACGAACTGCTACGTTTTCTCCTTTGAGGTTAATCAAGCGTTTCAAATGTTCGTAGGCGATTTTCATCTTGTCTTCAAAGGTCAAATCAGGTAGGATTTCTCCTGTTTCAAAGTAATGGTTGATTTGATTGAAGAGGTAAGGATTTCCCATGGCAGCGCGGCCAATCATGACTGCGTCAGCACCGACTTCCTCGATACGTTGTTTGGCTTCTTGGACCGTACGGATGTCACCGTTGGCGATGAAGGGAATCTTGGTCAAAGCTTGAGCGACCTTATGAAGGGTCTCAAGGTCTGCGTGACCTGTATAC
The DNA here is from genome assembly GCF_047464945.1 of Streptococcus mitis. GTDB lineage: Bacteria > Bacillota > Bacilli > Lactobacillales > Streptococcaceae > Streptococcus > Streptococcus mitis_EA. The sequence continues at coordinate 63,039 of NZ_JASHAX010000005.1, forward strand.
ATTTGTTCACGGGTACGGCCATGCATGGCGAGGGCAGAAACACCTGCTGCTTCAGCAGCGAGGGCATTTTCAACTGCCAGAGATGGATCGGCCCAGCCGGTACGCATTTTGACAGTAAGTGGAATATCAAGGACAGATTGGACCTTGTTGATAATAGAGTAGATCTTGTCTGGATCCTTGAGCCACATAGCGCCAGCTTCGTTCTTCACGATTTTATTAACTGGGCAGCCCATGTTGATATCGACGATATCGGTTTTGGTGTTTTCTTGGATGAATTCTGCTGCGCGTGCGAGGCTGTCTTCATCGCTACCAAAAAGTTGGATAGAGACAGGGTTTTCGCCTTCATCGATATGAAGCATGTGCAGGGTTTTTTCGTTGTTGTATTGGATTCCCTTGTCAGAGACCATTTCCATGACAACGAGTCCAGCTCCGAGCTCTTTTGCGATAGTACGAAAGGCTGAGTTGGTCACGCCAGCCATAGGTGCTAAAACGGTACGATTGGGAATCTCAACATTGCCAATCATAAAGGGTGTATTAAGATTTGTCACGAATGAGTTCCTCCAGGTCGTTTTCATCAAAGTTGTAAGTAGTTTGGCAGAATTGACAAGTGATTTCTGCCCCGTGGTCTTCCTCTTTCATTTCCTGTAAGTCTGAGCTTGGAAGGCTAGCAAGAGCGTTCATAAAGCGCTCATGGCTACAGTCACATTGGAAACGGATTTCTTCTTCAGAAAGACGCTTGTAGGCCTCGTCCCCGTAGATAGCCTTGAGAAGGGCTTCGATATGGTCTTCACTTTCGAGAAGCGTTGAGATAGCTGGCATTGCTTGGATGCGTTTTTCAAAGCGAGCAATCTCTTCTTCCTTGGCTCCCGGCAAGACTTGAACTAGGAAACCACCAGCAACCTTGACCTTGTCTTCTTCGTCTAAAAGGACATTGAGGCCGACTGCAGAAGGAGTCTGTTGGCTTTCAGTCAGGTAAAAGGCCAGGTCTTCACCAATTTCCCCAGAGATGAGGGGAGTCATAGAGTTGTAAGGATTTCCAGTACCGTAGTCTGTGATAACGAGGAATTGACCGTTGCCGACAAAAGGTCCGACTAGGACTTCACCAGTTGCAGTCTTTTTGATGTCAACACCAGGATTTTGAACGTAGCCTTTGACGTTCCCCTTGGTATCAGCGACCGTGATAATAGCACCTAGAGAGCTAGATCCCAGTACCTTAACTGTTAGTTTGGTATTTCCTTTTTCATTGGCTGCGAGAATCTGGCTAGCGATAAGAGTTCGACCAAGCGCTACAGTTGAGCTAGCTTGGGTTTGGTGTTTTTCTTGAGCAGTGCGGACGGTTTCTGTGCTATCAAGGACAAAAGCACGAAAGGCTCCGCTTTCTGATATAGTTTTAATAATTTTATCCATAGCTACTATTTTAGCATAAAAATGCCCAAAGGGGGAGCCGTGTGTTTGCTGATTTTCAGGATAATGGACCAGGAAATCAGCATGAAAATAAAAAGAGAAACAGATTATTTCAGCATTTGTAAGATTTATGCTATGCTTAAGGTAGAAAATGAAAGGTGTAACAAATGTATTTAGGAGATTTGATGGAAAAGGCCGAATCTGGCCAATTTTCAATCCTTTCCTTTCTATTACAAGAGTCTCAGACGACTGTCAAGGCTGTAATGGAGGAAACAGGATTTTCAAAAGCAACTCTAACCAAATATGTCACCCTACTTAATGACAAGGCTTTGAATAGTGGCTTAGAGCTGACTATTCACTTAGAAGATGAAAATTTGCATCTGTCAATCGGCGCAGCTACCAAGGGGAGAGAGATTCGGAGCCTGTTTTTGGAGAATGCTGTTAAATACCAGATTGTGGTCTATCTTCTCTACCACCAACAGTTTTTAGCCCATCAGCTGGCTCAAGAATTGATGATTAGCGAGGCTACGCTTGGTCGTCACTTAGCTAGCTTAAATCAGATTTTGTCAGAATTTGATTTATCCATCCAAAATGGACGTTGGCGAGGTCCAGAGCATCAGATTCGCTATTTCTATTTCTGTCTTTTCCGCAAGGTCTGGTCAAGTCAGGAATGGGAAGGCCACATGCAGAAACCAGAGAGAAAGCAGGAAATTACTACACTAGAAGAAATCTGCGGTGCGAGTTTGTCTTCGGGTCAGAAATTGGACTTGGTTCTCTGGGCTCATATCAGTCAACAACGTCTTCGGGTCAATGCCTGTCAGTTTCAAGTCATAGAAGAGAAAATGCGAGGGTATTTTGACAATATTTTCTACCTTCGTTTGCATCGAAAGGCTCCGTCCTTTTTTGCTGGGCAACACCTTCCTCTAGGAACTGAGGATGGGGAGATGATGATTTTCTTCTCTTTCCTCCTATCTCATCGCATTTTGCCCCTACATACCATGGAGTATATCCTTGGTTTTGGAGGGCAGTTGGTAGATTTGCTGACGCAATTGATTCAAGAAATGAAGAAGGAGGAGTTGCTGGGGGATTATACAGAGGACCATGTCACCTATGAACTCAGTCAGCTTTGTGCTCAAGTCTATCTCTATAAGGGCTATATTTTACAGGATCGCTATAAGTACCAGTTAGAGAATCGCCATCCTTATTTGCTGATGGAACATGATTTTAGGGGAACGGCAGAGGAGATTTTTCATGCTCTACCGGCCTTTCAGCAGGGGACAGATTTAGATAAGAAAATTCTCTGGGAATGGCTTCAGTTAATCGAATATATGGCTGAAAATGGTGGTCAGCATATGCGGATTGGTCTGGATTTGACATCTGGTTTTCTTGTCTTTTCAAGGATGGCAGCCATTTTGAAACGGTATTTGGAATACAATCGTTTTATTACCATTGAAGCCTATGACCGAACTCGGCATTATGATTTGCTGGTTACCAATAACCCGATTCATAAGAAGGAACAGACACCAGTTTATTATTTAAAAAACGACTTGGATTTGGAAGATTTGGCAGGGATTCGTCAGTTATTATTCACTTAAAAGGCTTGGTAGTTCCAGGTCTTTTTTGTGAAATTCACACAATCTCCTCACATTTTTTTAAAAATTAAAAAAAGTTGATGAACAAGAAAGCGCTTTATTTTGTATACTAGTAAGTGTAAAGAGGAAACATCCTCAAGATCTTTATCAGGAGGACAGCACATGTCACAAGAAAAATACATCATGGCCATTGACCAGGGAACTACAAGTTCTCGTGCCATCATTTTCAACAAAAAAGGAGAAAAAGTTAGCTCGAGTCAAAAGGAGTTTACTCAGATTTTCCCTCAGGCAGGTTGGGTTGAGCACAATGCCAATGAAATTTGGAACTCTGTTCAGTCAGTTATTGCGGGTGCTTTCATCGAAAGCGGTGTTAAGCCAAATCAAATCGAGGCAATCGGGATTACCAACCAACGTGAAACAACGGTCGTCTGGGATAAGAAAACAGGACTTCCTATCTACAACGCTATCGTTTGGCAGTCACGCCAGACAGCACCTTTGGCTGAACAACTAAAAAGCCAAGGTCATGTGGAAAAATTCCATGAAAAGACTGGTTTGATTATTGATGCTTACTTCTCTGCTACCAAGGTTCGTTGGATTTTGGACCATGTAGAAGGCGCTCAAGAGCGAGCAGAAAAAGGAGAATTGCTCTTTGGTACTATCGATACTTGGTTGGTTTGGAAATTGACAGACGGTGCGGCTCACGTGACCGACTACTCAAATGCAGCTCGTACCATGCTTTATAACATTAAAGAACTCAAATGGGATGATGAGATTTTGGAAATTCTCAACATTCCGAAGGCTATGCTGCCAGAAGTTCGTTCTAACTCTGAAATTTACGGTAAGACAGCGCCATTCCATTTCTATGGTGGAGAAGTGCCAATCTCAGGTATGGCTGGGGACCAACAAGCAGCCCTCTTTGGACAGTTGGCCTTTGAACCTGGTATGGTCAAGAATACTTATGGAACAGGCTCTTTCATCATCATGAATACTGGTGAAGAAATGCAGTTGTCTGAAAATAACCTCTTGACAACCATTGGTTATGGTATTAACGGCAAGGTTTACTATGCCTTGGAAGGTTCTATCTTCATCGCAGGAAGTGCTATTCAGTGGCTTCGTGACGGTCTTCGAATGGTTGAAAATTCACCAGAATCTGAAAAATACGCTCGTGATTCTCACAACAACGATGAAGTTTATGTTGTTCCAGCCTTTACAGGTCTAGGTGCTCCATACTGGAACCAAAATGCTCGCGGTTCTGTCTTTGGTTTGACTCGTGGAACAAGTAAAGAAGACTTTATTAAGGCAACTTTGCAATCTATCGCTTATCAAGTGCGTGACATCATCGACACCATGCAAGTGGATGCGCAGACAGCTATTCAAGTCTTGAAAGTAGACGGTGGTGCAGCTATGAACAACTTCCTCATGCAGTTCCAAGCTGATATTTTGGGAATCGATATCGCACGCGCCAAAAACTTGGAAACAACGGCCCTAGGAGCAGCCTTCCTAGCAGGTTTGTCAGTAGGCTACTGGAAAGACTTAGATGAGTTGAAACTCTTGAACGAGACAGGAGAGCTCTTTGAACCATCGATGAACGAATCTCGCAAGGAACAACTCTACAAGGGCTGGAAGAAAGCTGTGAAAGCAACCCAAGTCTTTGCGGAAATCGATGACTAATATTGGAAGAATAAAGCGACTTAGTTAGAAAGTGTGTAAAAATGGAATTTTCAAAGAAAACACGTGAATTATCAATTAAAAAAATGCAGGAACGCACCCTGGACCTCTTGATTATCGGTGGAGGAATCACTGGTGCTGGTGTAGCCTTGCAGGCGGCAGCTAGCGGTCTTGAGACTGGATTGATTGAAATGCAAGACTTTGCAGAAGGAACATCTAGCCGTTCAACAAAATTAGTTCACGGAGGTCTTCGTTACCTCAAACAATTTGACGTAGAAGTTGTATCAGATACGGTTTCTGAACGTGCAGTGGTTCAACAAATCGCACCACACATTCCAAAACCGGACCCAATGCTCTTGCCAGTTTATGATGAAGATGGAGCGACCTTTAGCCTCTTCCGTCTGAAAGTAGCTATGGACTTGTATGACCTCTTGGCAGGAGTTAACAACACACCAGCTGCTAACAAGGTTTTGAGCAAGGAAGAAGTCTTGGAACGCCAGCCAAACTTGAAGAAAGAAGGTTTGGTAGGAGGTGGGGTTTACCTTGACTTCCGTAACAACGATGCACGTCTCGTGATTGAAAACATCAAACGTGCCAACCAAGACGGTGCCCTCATTGCTAACCACGTGAAGGCAGAAGGCTTCCTCTTTGACGAAAGTGGCAAGATTACAGGTGTTGTAGCTCGTGATCTCTTGACAGACCAAGTCTTTGAAATCAAGGCCCGTCTGGTGATCAACACAACTGGTCCTTGGAGCGACAAGGTGCGCAATTTGTCTAATAAGGGAACCCAATTCTCACAAATGCGTCCAACTAAGGGAGTTCACTTGGTAGTGGATTCAAGCAAGATCAAGGTTTCACAGCCAGTTTACTTTGATACAGGTTTGGGAGATGGTCGTATGGTCTTTGTTCTCCCACGTGAAAACAAGACTTACTTCGGTACAACCGATACAGACTACACAGGTGATTTGGAACATCCAAAAGTGACTCAGGAAGATGTAGATTACCTACTTGGCATTGTCAACAACCGCTTCCCAGAAGCGAATATTACAGTTGCTGACATTGAAAGTAGCTGGGCAGGTCTTCGTCCATTGATCGCAGGCAATAGCGCTTCTGACTACAATGGAGGAAATAACGGAACCATCAGTGATGAAAGCTTTAACAACTTGATTGCGACGGTTGAATCTTATCTCTCTAAAGAAAAAACGCGTGAAGATGTTGAGTCTGCTGTCAGCAAGCTTGAAAGCAGTACTTCTGAGAAACATTTGGACCCATCTGCAGTTTCACGTGGTTCGAGCTTGGACCGAGATGATAATGGTCTCTTGACCCTTGCTGGTGGTAAAATCACAGACTACCGTAAGATGGCTGAAGGAGCTATGGAGCGTGTGGTTGACATCCTCAAAGCAGAATTTGACCGTAGCTTTAAACTCATCAATTCTAAGACTTACCCTGTTTCAGGTGGAGAATTGAACCCAGCAAATGTGGACTCAGAAATCGAAGCCTTTGCGCAACTTGGAGTGTCACGTGGTTTGGATAGCAAGGAAGCCCATTACCTAGCAAATCTTTACGGTTCAAATGCACCGAAGGTCTTTGCCCTTGCTCATAGTTTGGAACAAGCGCCAGGCCTCAGCTTGGCAGATACCTTGTCCCTTCACTATGCAATGCGCAACGAGTTGGCTCTGAGCCCAGTTGACTTCCTTCTTCGTCGTACCAACCACATGCTCTTTATGCGTGATAGTTTGGATAGCATCGTTGAGCCAGTATTGGATGAAATGGGACGATTCTATGATTGGTCAGAAGAAGAAAAAGCAGGCTACCGTGCGGACGTCGAAGTAGCCCTCGCTAACAACGATTTAGCAGAATTAAAAAATTAAGAAAAAAATAAAAGAGGTGGAGGGCAGGACTCCTTGTCGCCCGCCCCTTCTTTTTAATGGAGACAGAAAGATGATGAATGAATTATTTGGAGAATTTTTGGGGACTTTAATCCTGATTCTTCTAGGAAATGGTGTTGTGGCTGGTGTGGTTCTTCCGAAAACCAAGAGCAACAGCTCAGGTTGGATTGTGATTACTATGGGTTGGGGGATTGCAGTTGCGGTTGCTGTCTTTGTATCCGGCAAGCTCAGTCCAGCTCATTTAAACCCAGCTGTGACGATTGGTGTGGCCTTGAAAGGTGGTTTGCCTTGGGTTTCCGTTTTCCCTTACATCCTAGCCCAGTTTGCAGGGGCTATGCTGGGTCAGATTTTGGTTTGGTTGCAATTCAAACCGCATTATGAGGCAGAAGAAAATGCAGGCAATATCCTGGCAACCTTCAGTACTGGACCAGCCATCAAAGATACTGTATCAAACTTGATCAGCGAAATCCTTGGCACCTTTGTTTTGGTCTTGACAATCTTTGCTTTGGGTCTTTACGATTTTCAGGCAGGTATCGGAACCTTTGCAGTGGGAACGTTGATTGTCGGTATCGGTCTATCACTAGGTGGGACAACAGGTTATGCCTTGAACCCAGCGCGTGACCTTGGACCTCGTATCATGCACAGTATCCTTCCAATTTCAAACAAGGGAGACGGAGACTGGTCTTATGCCTGGATTCCTGTTGTGGGACCTGTTATCGGTGCAGCCTTGGCCGTGCTTGTATTCTCACTTTTCTAATCTGGAAAACAATTATTTTGATAGAGCTTAGGCAAGAGCTCAATTTCAGCAAAAAATACAGTAAATCTTCTCACAATAAAACGCATAGTATCAAGTTTTTCAATACCTGATATTATGCGCTTTTCTTATCGTTAAGACTTTTTCCCAGTCTCTTTTTCGATTGAAGATGTAAGTATTCTAATAACTAACTAACTTCTTAGTACTAGCCAACAACGATAATCATAATTCCTCCTAAAATTAGGAATAATAAAGGCAATAGTTTTTGTTTTTTCATGTGAAATACCTCACTTTTGTTTTCTTCTATTTTATGCTAAAATATTAAAAATCAAAAACTGTTCCCGTATATGCTTGTTGGAGAGATATTATGAAAAAATTTGGAGAAATTTTTAAAAAGTTTCGAGAATCTAGAGGGTTTCGATTAAAAGATGTCGAAAAAGCTGGTATATCAACATCACAGCTCTCACGTTTTGAAAAGGGAGAGACTGATTTAACCATTTCAAAATTTATGGCTATTTTGGATGAAATTAACATGCCTATTGATGAATTTATGTATGCTGTTCATGATTTTCATCGTGATGAACTGAACGAACTCTTATCAAAGGTTAGGCATTTTGTATCAAATCATAATGTTGATGGGTTGAAAAAACTACTTTATTCTCAGATGGAGTCAGGTTTTAAACAAGAGAAATTTCATAAGCTTAACATTATTTTATTAAAAATTCGTTTACAAGATTTATCTGGAGAAGCTTATTATTCTGGTGAAGATTTATCTTATCTAACTGACTATCTCTTTAGTGTTGAATATTGGGGATACTATGAATTGTTGATTTTTTCAAATACTTTAGATGTCCTAAAACACGATGTCTTCATGGTTTTGGCTAGAGAGATGTCTAGACGTTCTGATTTTTATAAAGAAATTCCTAATAATAGACGATTGATTTCATCTATGCTATTAAACGGATATATCACATGTATTGAAAGAGGAAAATTTCTTGATGCTTTGTATTTTGAAAAGCAACTGAATCAATGCTTTTTCACCGAGATAGAAATTTATGAACGGTTGGTGTTTCAGTATGCACAACATCTGTATCGCTACAAAAAAGAGATGGATTGTAAAGCAATTATTGAAATGAGGAAGTGTATTGGAGCAATGAAATTAGCGGGAAGTAACCATTTGGCAAAGAATTATGAAAGGCACTTAGAAAAAATTTTAGCAAGTAAAAAGTAATACGCAGATATGGGAAAGGAAGTATCTCGAAATAATATTTTGGTAGAATTGTCTTTAGAAATTTCAATTACGGTTGTTTTATCAGATCATTGTATTTGAGCGATAGGATTTTTCGAAGTTGTTACCATAATTATGAATTTTGAGGTATTTAATATGCAAGTTCTATCTCCATATATTTTAAGAAAGAAAAGTGAAACAGGAGAATTATTTTTCAATAGTAAAAATAATCACTCTTAATAAACAGCATCATATATAGGTTAATTAAATTATTGTATAGTCTCAGTTGGAGTTAATTTGTTTATAACTTTTAGACTGAGGCTTTTATATCTATTCGCTTTCTTTTAGATAGGCTTATTTATGAAATTTCTAAAATACATTAAAACTAATATTTTTATCTATTTTTTAATAGGAGTGCTTTTGAATAGTGGGATGGCTCTAATAAAGCCATTGTTATTGGATAAGCTATTGAATATTCGTGAAGAGCAACTTACAATTGGTACAATTTCATACTTTGTTTTATATGGCCTGTGTTTACACCTGTTTTTTTATAGCACAATGTTGCTAGCAAATTTTGTCAGTAATAATTTGCAGCGTCATATGCAAATTCGGTTAAAAGATCAGCTTATTAAGAAACTATTTTTGAAAGAAAATGTTGTATATGATGAAAAAGTTTCAATTGTTACACAAGATATGGAACTGCTCTATAATCGCTTCTTTTTACCCCTGGATATGATAGTTGGAAGAGTTTTTATACTTTGTACAACGATTGTTTTTATTTTGGTGCAAAATTTTTGGCTTGGTATTGTTTTTATTGTGTTCTCTTTTCTTCGACCATTACCTCAATGGGTAATGAATAATCGTTTAATGAAAAGTGGTGCAAATTTTTCGGAACTGCAAAAAGCTTTTCATCTATCTGTAGGAGATTTTTTTAAGGGAGCAGATACGATATATTTTTATGGCGCTAGTAAAGAAAACTTTGCTAAGATGAGAAAAAACAACGAGTGTTACGAGAATGCTCGTTGGAAAAATGAATGGACTAGCAATGTCGTTTATTTTTTCAATGGTCCTTTAGAATTCCTTAGTCAGGTACTACCTCTTGCACTTGGTCTTTTATTACAAAAGAGTGGTATAGAGTTAACAACAGCTAGTTTGGTCTCTATGTATATAGCTACAATGAATCTTAGCGGACCTATTCAAAGAATTATGTATAGCATATCTGATATACAGCGATCGCAAACAGTGAAAGAAAAAATATTTTCATTATTGGAAGAATCTTGTTTAGAAACATCATATCCGACAGTCGAATCTTTAGCTGAGCTAGTTTTGGAGGGCGTTTCAAAACAGGTTGGAGAGCAAGTGCTCTTTTATGATTTGTCACTTAGATTAACTAAGCCAAGTAAAGTTTTAATAAAGGGAGCTAGTGGTACCGGAAAGTCAACTCTCCTACAGTTGGTAGCAGGAAAGATAAGGCCGAATAGTGGTAGAATTATTGTACGTGATAAATCAGGTCGAGAATTTACTCATTATCAAGGGAATGTCGCTTATATCTCTCAGAATCCATTTTTCAGACATGGGACAATCCGAGAAAATTTAACATTAGGACAGGAGATTTCGGATAAAGAATTACTCTGTTGCCTAGAACAAGTTGGCTTAACGAATGAAATCACCAATATCTTGGATTATCAACTGATAAATAATGGAGAAAACATTTCAGGTGGACAACGTTTACGACTTGAATTAGTTCGCTGTCTGCTTCGACAAAAAGACATTGTGTTGGCGGATGAGGTTACATCATCCTTAGACAAGGACAATGCATATCAAGTGCGCCAGTTACTTTTGCAGTTGCCTATCATTTTGATTGAAGTTGCTCATCATATTGATTCAGAAACGGTTTATAATCAAGTAATTGATTTGGGAAAATATAGAATAAAATAAATAGACTTGTTCGGCATCTTACAAGCTATAATATATATTCTATATTATGGATTGTTTTAGCTGATTTAAAGATGTGAGAACTAAAAACTATGGCTAAGTTGGAATGTTAAAAATTCAATTTCTGACCACCTAATCTTGTGTCAAATAGTTATCAAACAAAGTCTACTATACCATTTATCAGTTAAATATTTTTATGTTATAGGAGCGCTATATGTCTAATTCATTTATCAAGTTGTTAGTCTCTCAATTGTTTGCAAATTTAGCAGATATTTTCTTTAGAGTAACAATCATTGCGAACATATACATTATTTCAAAATCAGTAATTGCCACATCACTAGTTCCCATTTTAATAGGGATATCCTCTTTTGTTGCGAGTCTTTTAGTTCCTTTAGTTACTAGAAGGTTAGCACTAAATAGGGTTTTATCTTTATCCCAATTTGGAAAGACTATATTATTAACGATACTGGTAGGAATGTTTACCGTAATGCAATCAGTAGCGCCTTTGGGGATCTATCTATTTGTTGTTGCGATTTCCATATTAGATGGTTTTGCAGCACCCGTTTCCTATGCTATTGTGCCGCGCTATGCGACCGATTTGGGCAAGGCTAACTCAGCATTGTCAATGAGTAGTGAAGCTGTTCAATTGGTGGGTTGGGGATTAGGTGGACTCTTGTTTGCAACAATTGGTCTCTTACCTACCACGTTTATCATTTTAATCTTGTATATCATTTCTAGCTTTCTGATGTTATTTCTTCCTAAGGCTGAAGTGGAGGTGTTAGAGTCAGAAACTAATCTTGAAATTTTACTCAAAGGTTGGAAGTTAGTTGCTAGAGATCCTAGATTAAGACTTTTTGTATCGGCAAATTTATTGGAAATTTTCTCAAATACGATTTGGGTTTCGTCTATCATACTTGTCTTTGTAACTGAGTTATTAAATGAAACGGAAAGTTACTGGGGATATTCTAATACAGCATACTCTATCGGGATTATAATTAGTGGCTTAATTGCTTTTAGGCTATCTGAAAAGTTCCTTGCTGCTAAATGGGAAAGTATTCTTTTTCCTCTTGTAGCTATGGCAATAGTGACACTGACTATTCTATATTTTCCAAACGCACAGATGTTTTTATTATTTTCAGCTTTAGTTGGTATGTTATCGCAACTAAAAGAAGTTCCTGAAAGTGTGTTTCTTCAGGAAACAGTAGAGGAAAATCATTTGGTTAATGTCTATTCTGTTCTTGAAGTGATTTCGACATTAGCATTTTCAGTATTTGTTTTGCTAATGAGCTATATTACTGAGAGTTTTGGTATTAGCATAAGTTTTTGGCTATCAGCCATTTGTCTGATGATAGAAGCTATTTTAATTTATATCAGACGAGATTATTTTAAATGAGAGACTGGTTAAAAAGTCTTGAAAAATTAGAAAAGCGCATAGTATCAGGTGTTGAAAAAACTTGACATTGTGCGTTTTATTATGGAAAGCTTCCCTTCATTTTCTACTGAACTTGGTTTTTTGCCCAGGATCACTCTATTTGAAATATACATAGAAAAACCGCATAATCCTTAAAATAAACTGAAATCTACTGAAAATCTACGGCAAACAATTGAAAAATTACCCAAGAAAGTGGTACAATAGTAGAAAAATACTATAGTAAGAGTCTATCTTATTTAGCAAAAATTATAGAAATGAATGGTTTTTCTTGATGAAACAGAGAAAAGAATTGTACCTCTTTCTTGGTCGGACAGCCTTGTATTTTCTTATCTTTCTGGGGCTGCTTTACTTCTTTAGCTATCTTGGTCAGGGTCAAGGAAGCTTTATCTATAATGAATTTTAACTTGAAGGAGAATCCCTATTGTGTCAAATAAACCAATAGCAGATATGATTGAAACCATTGAGCATTTTGCTCAGACACAGCCTAGCTATCCTGTTTATAATGTTTTGGGGCAGGAACACACTTATGGCGATTTGAAGGCTGATTCGGATAGTTTGGCTGCAGCCATTGACCAACTAGGCTTGCCTGAGAAGTCTCCGGTGGTTGTTTTTGGCGGCCAAGAATATGAAATGTTGGCAACCTTTGTAGCGCTGACTAAGTCAGGTCATGCCTACATTCCAATTGATAGCCATTCGGCCTTGGAGCGAGTTTCGGCTATTTTAGAAGTAGCAGAGCCAAGTTTGATTATTGCCATCTCAGACTTTCCATTGGAGCAGGTTTCTACACCGATGATGACTCTAGCTCAGGTTCAAGAAGCCTTTGCTCAGGGGAGTAACTATGAGATCACGCATCCAGTCAAGGGAGATGATAATTACTATATCATCTTTACTTCTGGTACGACTGGTAAGCCAAAGGGAGTGCAGATTTCCTATGATAATCTCCTCAGCTTTACCAACTGGATGATTACGGACAAGGAATTTGCGACGCCAAGTCGTCCGCAAATGCTGGCTCAGCCACCTTATTCTTTTGATTTGTCTGTCATGTACTGGGCTCCGACCTTGGCATTAGGTGGTACGCTCTTCGCTCTGCCTTCAGCTATTACTCAGGACTTTAAGCAACTCTTTGCTACCATCTTTTCATTGCCAATCGCTATCTGGACATCAACCCCATCCTTTGCAGATATGGCCATGTTGTCTGAAGACTTCAACAGTGAGAAAATGCCTGGAATCACGCATTTCTACTTTGATGGCGAAGAATTGACGGTCAAAACAGCTCAAAAACTACGTGAGCGTTTCCCAAATGCCCGTATTATCAATGCCTACGGCCCAACAGAAGCGACAGTGGCCCTATCAGCAGTTGCCGTGACAGATGAGATGTTGGCGACTCTCAAACGCCTACCAATCGGCTATACCAAGGCCGACTCTCCAACCTTTATCATTGATGAGGAAGGCAATAAACTGCCAAATGGTGAACAGGGAGAAATCATTGTTTCGGGGCCAGCTGTTTCAAAAGGATATATGAACAACCCTGAAAAAACAGCGGAAGCCTTCTTTGAGTTTGAAGGGCTGCCAGCCTATCACACAGGTGATGTAGGAACCATGACAGATGAAGGCTTGCTTCTCTATGGTGGACGCATGGACTTCCAGATTAAGTTTAATGGTTATCGCATTGAGCTAGAAGATGTCTCTCAAAATCTTAATAAGTCTCGCTATATTGAGTCTGCTGTCGCTGTTCCGCGCTATAACAAAGACCACAAGGTACAAAATCTACTGGCCTATGTCATCTTAAAAGATGGTGTTCGTGAGCAGTTTGAGCGTGATATCGATATTACCAAGGCTATTAAGGAAGACTTGACAGATATCATGATGTCCTACATGATGCCGTCTAAATTCCTTTATCGAGACAGTTTGCCACTGACTCCAAATGGAAAAATTGACATCAAAGGATTGATTAACGAGGTGAATAAGAGATGATGGAGTTCTTTCAACAGCTTCCTCATTTAGAGCCATACGGCAATCCTCAGTATTTTGTCTATGTGATTGCTGCAACCTTGCCCATCTTTATAGGCCTCTTTTTCAAGAAACGCTTTGCCTGGTATGAAGTGCTGGTAAGCCTCTTCTTTATCGTCACCATGTTAGTGGGTGGTAAGACCAATCAATTGGTTGCATTAGGTATTTACCTTTGCTGGGAAATATTGCTCGTACTCTTCTATAAGCATTATCGAAAAAGCAAGGATGGCAAGTGGGTCTTCTATCTAGTTAGCTTTCTATCCCTCCTTCCGATTATCTTTGTCAAGGTGCAGCCAGCTATCAATGGAACGCAGTCTTTGCTTGGATTCTTGGGAATTTCTTACCTGACCTTTCGTTCGGTTGGAATTATCATCGAGCTGAGAGATGGAGTGATTAAGACTTTTACCCTCTGGGAGTTCCTTCGTTTTCTTCTCTTCATGCCGACTTTTTCAAGTGGCCCAATCGATCGCTTTAAGCGTTTTAATGAAAATTATCAGACCATTCCTGAGAGGGATGAGTTGATGGATATGCTGGATGAATCTGTTCGCTATATCATGTGGGGATTTTTGTACAAGTTTATCCTAGCTCATGTTTTAGGAGAGACCTTGTTGCCTCCTTTGAAGAATCTAGCCCTGCAGTCAGGTGGTTTCTTTAACCACTATGCCTTGGCAGTTATGTATACTTTTGGTCTGGAGCTCTTCTTTGACTTTGCAGGTTATTCTATGTTTGCCTTAGCCATTTCAAATTTGATGGGAATTCGTAGCCCTATCAACTTTAATAAGCCCTTTTTATCAAGGGATTTAAAGGAATTTTGGAATCGTTGGCATATGAGTCTCTCTTTCTGGTTCCGTGACTTTGTCTTTATGCGAATGGTCATGGTGTTGACTAGAAAGAAGGTCTTTAAGAATCGCAATGTAACTTCAAGTGTGGCTTATATTGTAAATATGCTGATTATGGGATTTTGGCATGGAGTGACCTGGTACTATATCGCCTATGGACTCTTTCATGGACTAGGCTTGGTCATCAATGATGCTTGGATTCGCAAGAAAAAAACGCTCAATAAGGAACGGAAAAAAGCAGGGAAGGCTGCTCTACCTGAGAATCGCTGGATTCAGTTGCTTGGCATGGTTATCACCTTCCATGTCGTCATGCTGTCATTCTTGATCTTTTCTGGATTCTTGAATGATTTATGGTTTAAAAAATAAAAGGAAATAAAATATGGATATCAAATCAGAAGTTATCGAAATTATTGATGAGTTGTTTATGGAAGATGTTTCTGACATGATGGATGAAGATCTTTTTGATGCAGGTGTCTTGGATAGCATGGGCACGGTTGAGTTGATTGTGGAAATTGAAAACCGTTTTGACATTCGTGTCCCTGTAACAGAGTTTGGTCGTGATGATTGGAATACAGCCAATAAAATCATAGCTGGTATTGTGGAGCTACAAAATGCTTAAACGCTTATGGATGATCTTCGGACCGGTCTTGATAGCTGGTTTGTTGGTTTTTCTGCTCATTTTCTTCTATCCTACTGAGATGCGTCATAATCTAGGAGCTGAAAAGCGTTCAGCAGTGGCCACTACTATCGATAGTTTTAAGGAGCGAAGTCAAAAAGTCAGAGCACTATCTGATCCAAATATGCGTTTTGTTCCCTTCTTTGGCTCTAGTGAATGGCTTCGTTTTGACGGTGCTCATCCTGCGGTATTAGCTGAGAAATACAATCGCTCCTACCGTCCTTATCTTTTAGGACAGAGGGGAGCTGCATCGCTTAACCAGTATTTTGGGATGCAACAGATGTTGCCACAGCTGGAGAATAAACAAGCTGTGTATGTTATCTCACCTCAGTGGTTCAGTAAAAATGGCTATGAGCCAGCAGCTTTTCAGCAGTATTTTAATGGAGACCAGTTGACCAGTTTTCTGGAACATCAATCTGGAGATCAGGCTAGTCAATATGCAGCGACTCGCTTACTGCAGCAGTTCCCAAACGTAGCTATGAAGGATCTGGTTCAGAAGTTGGCAAGCAAAGAAGAATTATCGACGGCAGACAATGAAATGATTGAATTATTGGCTCGGTTTAATGAACGCCAAGCTTCCTTTTTTGGTCAGTTTTCAGTTAGAGGCTATGTCAATTATGATAAGCATGTAGTTAAGTATTTAAAGACCTTGCCAGACCAGTTTTCTTATCAATCTATAGAAGATATTGTTAAAGCAGATGCAGAAAAGAATACTTCCAATAATGATCTGGGAATGGAAAATTATTTCTATAATACGCAGATCAAGAAGGATTTGAAGAAATTAAAGGACTCTCAGAAAAGCTTTACCTATCTCAAGTCGCCAGAGTATAATGACTTGCAGTTGGTTTTAACACAGTTTTCTAAATCTAAGGTCAACCCGATTTTTATCATTCCACCTGTTAATAAAAAATGGATGGACTACGCTGGTTTACGAGAGGACATGTACCAACAAACGGTGCAGAAGATTCGTTACCAGTTAGAAAGCCAAGGTTTTACCAATATAGCAGATTTTTCAAAAAATGGTGCTGAACCTTATTTTGTAAAAGATACAATTCATATTGGTTGGTTGGGCTGGTTGGCTTTTGACAAGGCAGTTGATCCTTTCCTATCCAATCCCACACCAGCTCCGACTTACCATCTGAATGAGCGCTTTTTCAGCAAAGATTGGGCGACTTATGATGGAGATGTCAAAGAATTTCAATAGATAATATAGAAGAGTTCAAGAATGAAACTAGTTTTCACGTTTTTTCTTGACTCTTTTTTTGCTTGTGATATAATTAACTGGTAAACAAAATGTCAAATAATAGTATTTTTCTCTTAAAAAAGAGAAGTCTAAAAGGAAAGGAGTCAGATATGAGACAGCTAGCGAAGGATATCGATGGCTTTTTGAATGAGGTGATTTTGCAGGCAGAAAATCAGCATGAAATCCTAATAGGTCATTGTACTAGCGAGGTGGCCCTGACCAATACCCAGGAGCATATCCTCATGCTTTTATCAGAGGAATCTTTAACAAATTCAGAGTTGGCTCGTCGTCTCAATGTCAGTCAGGCGGCAGTTACCAAGGCCATTAAGTCTTTGGTCAAGGAAGGGATGTTGGAAACATCTAAAGATCCTAAGGATGCGCGTGTGATTTTTTATCAGTTGACTGATTTGGCTCGTCCAATTGCTGAGGAGCACCACCATCACCATGAGCATACGCTTTTAACCTATGAACAAGTGGCGACTCAGTTTACTCCAAATGAACAAAAAGTGATTCAGCGGTTTTTGACTGCTTTAGTAGGAGAAATCAAATAATGAGATATATTACGGTAGAGGATTTATCCTTCTATTATGATAAGGAGCCTGTTCTTGAACATATCAATTATAGTGTTGATAGTGGGGAATTTGTTACCTTGACAGGGGAAAATGGAGCGGCTAAGACGACACTGATCAAGGCCAGTCTTGGAATCCTCCAACCACGCATTGGTAAGGTGACCATTTCAAAGACAAATGCCCAGGGTAAGAAATTGAGAATAGCTTACCTTCCTCAACAGATTGCCAGTTTTAATGCTGGTTTTCCAAGTACGGTTTATGAGTTTGTCAAGTCGGGTCGCTATCCGCGAAAGGGTTGGTTCCGTCGCTTGAATGCTCATGATGAGGAGCATATCAAGGCTAGTCTGGACTCAGTTGGTATGTGGGAACACCGAGACAAACGCTTGGGGTCTCTATCTGGGGGGCAAAAGCAGCGAGCGGTGATTGCGCGTATGTTTGCTTCTGACCCAGATGTGTTTATCCTAGATGAACCGACAACGGGGATGGATGCAGGAAGTAAAAATGAATTTTACGAACTCATGCACCACAGCGCCCATCATCATGGCAAGGCTGTTTTGATGATTACCCATGACCCTGAAGAAGTTAAGGACTATGCGGACCGCAATATTCATCTAGTCCGTAACCAAGACTCGCCATGGCGTTGTTTCAACGTTCATGAGAATGATCAGGAGGTGGGCCATGCTTAGTTTATTATCTTATGACTTTATGCAGCGTGCCTTTCTAGCCGTTATTGCCATGAGTCTTTTCTCGCCGGTATTGGGAACCTTCCTTATCTTGCGCCGTCAGAGTTTGATGAGTGATACCCTCAGCCACGTCTCGCTTTCGGGTGTAGCTTTTGGTCTGGTCCTAGGGATTTCTCCGACTATTTCAACTATTGCTATTGTCTTGATTGCGGCAGTCTTCCTGGAGTATCTCCGTACGGTTTACAAGAGCTTTATGGAAATCGGGACAGCTATCCTCATGTCAACGGGTCTGGCTGTTTCTCTGATTGTCATGAGCAAGGGTAAAAGCTCTAGTTCTATGAGTTTGGACCAGTATCTTTTTGGTTCAATCGTGACTATCAGTGAAGAGCAGGTTATTTCCCTCTTTGTCATTGCGGCGGTTGTTTTGATTTTGACCTTCCTCTTCCTTCGTCCGATGTATATCCTGACTTTTGATGAGGATACGGCTTTTGTGGATGGCTTGCCAGTTCGTACCATGTCCATTCTTTTTAACATGGTGACGGGGGTGGCCATTGCCCTTATGATTCCTGCTGCGGGAGCTCTTCTGGTATCGACCATTATGGTCTTGCCAGCTAGTATTGCCCTGCGTCTGGGGAAAAACTTTAAATCGGTTATGCTGCTTGCCAGTGCTATTGGATTTTTGGGAATGGTGGCAGGACTCTACATTTCCTACTATGCAGAAACACCTGCAAGCGCAAGTATTACTATTATTTTTGTAACTGTCTTCTTACTGATTAGTTTAGTAAGACGTTTTATCAAATAGGAGACTAATGTGAAAAAAATTAGCTTATTGCTAGCCAGTCTATGTGCCTTGTTTTTAGTGGCTTGTTCCAATCAAAAGCAGGCAGATGGCAAACTCAATATTGTGACAACCTTTTACCCTGTCTATGAATTTACTAAGCAAGTCGCAGGAGATACTGCTAATGTAGAACTCCTTATCGGTGCTGGTACAGAACCCCATGAATATGAACCGTCTGCCAAGGTAGTTGCCAAAATTCAAGATGCAGATACCTTCGTTTATGAAAATGAAAATATGGAAACATGGGTTCCTAAATTGCTAGATACCTTGGATAAGAAAAAGGTCAAAACCATCAAGGCGACAGGAGATATGTTGCTCTTGCCAGGTGGCGAGGAAGAAGAGGGAGACCATGACCATGGCGAAGAAGGTCATCACCATGAGTACGATCCCCATGTTTGGTTATCACCAGTTCGTGCTATTAAACTTGTAGAGCACATCCGTGATAGCCTATCAGCAGATTATCCGGATAAAAAAGATACCTTTGAGAAGAATGCTGCTGCCTATATAGAAAAATTACAAGCCTTAGATAAGGCTTATGCAGAAGGCTTGTCTCAAGCCAAACAAAAGAGCTTTGTAACGCAGCACGCAGCCTTTAACTATCTCGCCTTGGACTATGGACTCAAACAAGTCGCAATCTCAGGCCTTTCTCCAGATGCAGAACCATCAGCTGCTCGTTTGGCAGAATTGACAGAGTATGTCAAGAAAAATAAAATTGCCTATATCTACTTTGAAGAAAATGCCTCACAAGCCCTTGCTAACACACTTTCAAAAGAGGCAGGTGTCAAAACAGATGTACTTAATCCTTTAGAAAGTCTGACAGAAGAGGACACCAAGGCTGGAGAAAATTACATCTCTATCATGGAGAAAAACCTCAAAGCTTTGAAACAAACAACAGACCAAGAAGGTCCAGCTATCGAGCCTGAAAAGGCAGAGGATACGAAGACAGTTCAAAATGGTTACTTTGAGGATGCAGACGTCAAGGACCGCACTTTGAGTGACTATGCAGGTAACTGGCAATCAGTCTATCCTTTCCTTGAAGATGGAACTTTTGATCAGGTCTTTGACTACAAGGCTAAGTTGACTGGTAAGATGACTCAGGCTGAGTACAAGGCCTACTATACAAAAGGCTATCAGACAGATGTGACTAAGATTAATATCACTGATAATACTATGGAATTTGTTCAAGGTGGACAAAGTAAGAAATTCACCTACAAGTATGTTGGTAAGAAAATCTTAACTTACAAGAAAGGCAATCGTGGCGTGCGCTTCCTCTTTGAAGCGACAGATGCTGATGCTGGACAGTTCAAGTATGTTCAGTTTAGCGACCACAATATCGCCCCAGTTAAGGCAGAACATTTCCATATCTTCTTTGGAGGCACAAGCCAAGAAGCCCTCTTTGAAGAAATGGATAACTGGCCAACCTACTACCCAGATAACCTATCTGGCCAAGAAATCGCCCAAGAAATGTTGGCGCATTGATAAGAAACCGACTAGTTCATAGGAGCTAGTCGGTTTTTAGATATTAGATGGCTAACTTCATTATAGACCTTTCAGAACTTTAAAAAATAAATAAAACTCTTGAAATATCGGGGTTTATATGCTAGAATGTAGTTAATTGATAAGGTTCATTAGAACACCAAAGCCCCTAACTACTGCCATAGTTAAGGGCTTTTTTGACGTATCTTAGCGATTTAACGGGTGCTGATAGGCTAGTCACTCGGTCTAGTCCTTACTATCTAGCCATCTGCAGACGAAATACAAGATAATTCCTGCTATGACATCCGCTATAATAGTAAGAGCGAGCTCTATGATAAGGCTCATTAGTTTCACCTCCTCTCACGAACCCATAGGAACGTAATCGGTAACCGATGACAAAAATAGTATACCACACTACATTTAGATCATCAAGATTGCTTAATTCTTGAAGTATAGGGGATAGGCAAAAAATCGTTAAAATCAAAAAACGTATAGTATCAGATGTATAAAAGCTTGATGTTATATTAATTATAAAAGTGGATAGGAAAGTTTTCTGATTATCAGAATTCCCTCCTATCCACTTTTTGAAGATTGTAAGTTAGCCTAATTTTATGTAGAATCAGCTTATTTGTTTTATTTATCAAAACCTTGCAAGGCTTTTTGTCGTTCTTCTACTTGACCTTTAGCATCTAGTTTGTTACCACCGTATACAGCTGATTCCCATGATCCGTACATTGGATTTGGGAAGATGATGAATTTTTCACCGAATTCTTTTTGCAATTCTTCAAGTTGTTTATTACGGTCAGATTCAGAAGTCTTAGAAAAATCTGCAAAGTCTACGAGGTTATCACCAAATAATAAGATAAGATTTGTTTTTTCTTGAACTTTTTGGCGACGACCTTCTTTGGATTTTACACCACTTTCTAAGAACATGAGATGATCACGTCCTTGAACAGGAATTCCTTCACTTTCAAGATTTTTAATAGTAGCATCTACTTGATTAGCTGAGCGGTCAGAAATATAGTAGATTTGGACACCGTTTTGATCAGCAAACTGAAGAAAATCCTTGGCACCTGGGACGGCTTTTGCTGCAGCTTTTTGAACCCAAACATCCCAATTTTCGGGTGTGAATGCTGTACCATCTTTGACATTTTGTACTTGATAAGGGCTATTATCTAGGACAGTTTCATCCAAGTCTAAAACGATAGAGTAAGGTTTGTCTGATTCTGTTTTGAGCAATTCCTTTAGGTGATTTGTTGCAACGTTATAACCCTGTATGTATAAAGCTTTAGTTTCAGCTGATTTTTGATACCAAAGAGTTGACATAGTGTTTTCTCTTGACCGTAGTTGGTCATATGTCAATGTAATCTGATTATCAGATGAGCTATTATTGTTTGTCTGTGTTTCTGTAGACTTTGTTGCACAACTAGCCAATAAGACGACAGAAGCAAGTGTAGAAAGGATTGTAACAGTAGTTTTTGCTGTTTTCATGAAATATCTCCTATTCATTCATTTCAATAAATAGTATAGCACGAGAGAAAAGTTAAGGCAAGTTATTCCCTGACTATTGATGTAGATTTTATAGAAGTTAATGTAATGAAAAAAGCGATTACTAACTTGAAATGTAGTTTCACCTCTAATTATTGACATTTCAGGAAAAATCGCAGTAAAAATTACACAGCCTTCTTTAAATGTGCTATAATACAGGAAAAATAATAATGGAGGTCACGATAATGGCAACATTTTTGATGATTTTTGTGGTGGTTTGTGTGCTCCTATTGGTGATAGTCACACTGAGTACAGTTTATGTGGTTCGTCAGCAGTCGGTGGCGATTATTGAACGCTTTGGGAAATACCAAAAGGTTGCTAATAGTGGTATTCATATTCGATTGCCTTTTGGAATTGACTCGATTGCAGCTCGGATTCAGTTGCGCTTGTTGCAAAGCGATATTGTAGTTGAGACTAAGACTAAGGATAATGTGTTCGTTATGATGAACGTGGCGACCCAGTACCGTGTCAATGAGCAGAGCGTAACAGATGCCTACTATAAACTCATGCGTCCAGAATCTCAGATTAAATCTTATATCGAAGATGCCCTTCGCTCTTCCGTTCCCAAATTAACCTTGGACGAACTGTTTGAGAAAAAAGATGAGATTGCCCTTGAGGTTCAACACCAAGTGGCGGAAGAAATGACAACCTACGGCTACATTATCGTGAAAACCTTGATTACCAAGGTCGAACCTGATGCAGAAGTTAAGCAATCCATGAATGAAATCAATGCGGCGCAACGCAAGCGGGTCGCAGCGCAAGAATTGGCGGAAGCCGATAAGATTAAAATTGTCACTGCAGCTGAAGCCGAAGCAGAAAAGGATCGCCTTCATGGTGTGGGGATTGCCCAACAACGTAAGGCGATTGTGGATGGGTTGGCAGAGTCTATCACAGAACTCAAGGAAGCAAATGTTGGCATGACAGAAGAACAAATCATGTCCATCCTCTTGACCAACCAGTATTTGGACACCTTGAATACCTTTGCCTCTAAAGGAAACCAAACTATCTTTTTACCAAATACGCCAAATGGTGTAGATGATATCCGTACACAAATCTTGTCAGCCCTTCGCGCTGAGAAGAAATAATAGACTAAAGAGCTTGGCAACAGGCTCTTTTTGCATTGTATTTGTTAAGAAAAGCAAAGAACATTGATATACATTTATACTCAATGAAAATCAAAGAGCAAACTAGGAAGCTAGCCGCAGGCTGTACTTGAGTACGGTAAGGCGACGCTGACGTGGTTTGAATTTGATTTTCGAAGAGTATTAAATAAAAATTATTGTATGTTGTCCCCCTTAATTTGGAATGATAAGGGAATAACTAGAAAGATTTGTGAATACAAACTATTTCTGATATACTAAATATACAGTAATAATGAATGATAGGATATGGGATGAAAGAATTTCAATTTGAGAGAAAGCAGCGTTTTTCTTTGAGGAAATATACAATAGGAGCTTGTTCGGTCTTTCTAGGAACGAGTTTATTTTTTGCTGGTATGGGTGCTCAACCTGCACAGGCTACAGAAACGAGTTCAACACTAATTTCAAGTCATTATTTGGATGAGCAGGATTTATCTGAAAAGCTAAAATCTGAGTTGCAATGGTTTGAAGAAAATAAGATTGAGGTAAAAGAGGGAAAAGAATACTACTTTATCTATCGAAAATTGGCTACAAGATTACCAGAAACAGGTCTGTTTTCTAATGATGGGATGTTTATCTTGGGAGCAGGATTATTATTGCTTTCCTTCACTTTAATCAAGAGAAAAAAGGGAGCGTCTTACTTCCTTGTGACAGCCTTTGCTGTTGGTGGCTTGGGAGCATCCATCTCTGCTTTAGAAAATCTGGTAGAATTGCAACCAGTCCTTGTTAAGAGAGTAGAAGGTCAGTTTTTACCAAGTCCTGAAACAGTTCAAGGATATGAATTTACGGGATATTATTTGGTAAGAGATAGTGCTAGTAAGGAACTTTCTGTTGATAAGGTAGAGTCGCCAGCATTATCTCAAAAGGAGGAAAGTTCAGAACCTCAATCTAAGAAGATTGTACCACAGACTACATCTCATTTTAGCTCGACTAAAGATCTTGTGCAATCTCCTCAACCATCTTACGCAGTTGAGCCTGTTTTAAATCCAACTCCTGAAAAAAGTATGAATATTGAGTCTAAAAAAGTACCAGATGAAGGAATGAAAACTGTTACTGAAGACAAGCCAGAACTGGAAGTTAGGATAGGGGAGATAGAGTTTGAAACTCAATTTCAGTCTGACCCAACTCTGGCTAAGGGAGAAAAAAGAATTTCTATAGAAGGTGCCAAGGGACAAGAACGAATCTTAACAGAAGTAAGGGTTGTCGATGGTGTGGTTACGCGAAATGAAGTAGGGAGAGAAGTGCTTCGTGAACCAGTTGCTCAGGTGATTTTGGTCGGGGCAAAAGAGAAGGAACCTCAAGAAAATGGTATAAGCCTAGCCCCGGAAGTCCAACCACGTCTTCCGTCTTATGAGGGCGG
Organism: Streptococcus mitis; assembly: GCF_047464945.1. Taxonomy (GTDB): domain Bacteria; phylum Bacillota; class Bacilli; order Lactobacillales; family Streptococcaceae; genus Streptococcus; species Streptococcus mitis_EA. The sequence goes on from NZ_JASHAX010000005.1 coordinate 87,322, forward strand.
TGTTTCCGGCGAATCCTTGGTGGAACCGTCCCTTCTATCTTATGAAGGCGGTGTTTCCGGTGAGTCCTTGGTAGAACCAGCGCTTCCGTCTTATGAAGGCGGTGTTTCCGGTGAGCCTTCGGTAGAGCCGTCTCTTCCGTCTTATGAGGGCGGTGTTTTCGGCGAGTCCTTGGTGGAACCGTCCCTTCCCTCTTATGAGGGTGGTGTTTCCGGTGAGCCTTCGGTAGAGCCGTCTCTTCCCTCTTATGAAGGTGGTGTTTCTGGTGAACCCTCGGTAGAGCCATCTCTTCCCTCTTATGAGGGTGGCGTTTCCGGTGAACCTGAGATACAGGAGGCTCTCCCAGAATATAAAGAAGACACTCAACTTCCTCAGACAAAAGTAGAGACCAAAGCTGTTCCTTATGAAACAATTTATGAAAAGAATGAAGCGCTAGACCATGGCGTTACAAGAGTAAGAATTCCGGGTGTTGAGGGACAAGAACAAGTTACTACTACCTATACTAAAGATCAAGCAAGTGGAAATATTTCTGAGAGTAAAACTGTCAAAATAGTAGCTAACAAAGTTGATCAAGTTGTAGAAGTTGGAACTAAACCGAGTGTTGAAACTACTGTCCTATCTCATAAAACGATTTACCAAGTGAATCCTGCTTTGGAATTCAGAAAAGAGGAGGTAGCGGTTGCAGGGCGTGATGGTTCGGTGGAAACTAGGACGAGTTATCAATTAGATAAGGCAACAGGTCAGGTGACGGTATCTGACACTACTAGACAAGTAAATCCAGCAGTCTATAAAGTGATTCAAGTTGGTAATATGGAAAAAGTAATACAACCGATTGCTGTTACTGAGGAGCGAAGAGAGGATTCTTCACTTGCTAAAAATATAGAAAAGGTAGCCTCTGAAGGAGAAGTTGGTGAGAATACACTTACCAGAACCTACGCTATCAATGAACAAACTGGTGAATTGGTTAATCCTCAAGAAGTGAGTCAAATAACAAAACCAATGAAACCGAGAGTCGTTTTAGTTGGTAGTCAGGAGGATAAACCACACATCCTTCCAGCAAATAGTGAGAGAGAAGATGCTGTGGATGTGTCTGCTCTGACCACAAGCGTGAGGTCAGTAGACTTCTTACATGACAGTAAACTAAAAGCACAGTTAGAGCCTACCTATGATCCTCGAGATATTATAACAAAGAGAATTGCGCTCAAAAAAACCCACCCAAATATTACTGACCAAGAGGTCAAAGATATGTTGCGCACAGAGTATCTTCAAAAACTGTCAATTCAAGAAAGCTTTGATCAGACGAAGACGCAAGCTGAGTCAAGTTTCAAAAAGATTGCCTCGCATACATTGGGAATTATAGGAGATACCCCTGAAAACCGCAGCAAGGTCAAACAAGAGCTGGAGCAATACAAAGAGCAGATTTTATTGGGACTGTCTTATATCAATCGTTTTTATAATATTCAATTTGGGGACACGAATATTCGTGATATTCTGGCCTTTAATCCAAGTTCATTTGGTAATAAGACAATGACCGCCTTGGATAGTTTGAAAAAATTAGGATCCATGTCTTATGAAGAGATGAAATTGACCAATAGTCCTCAAACATTTACAAAGTATTTATCTACCATTACAGGTAAGGCTAGCTTGAAGGAATTTTTAGACAGCAATCGCCAACTCTTTACGTCAGATGATGCGGATACTTGGCTTAAAAAATCTAGTCAAGCTATGATTGTTGAAAAACCATCTAAGGAAAATCCTTCAGCGCATATCGGTCTGTATAGCAAGTTGACAGCTGGGGAAAAGGATCCTCGTAAACAAGAGGCTAATATGGCTGCTATTTTGGGACTTTTGAATGTGAAAGAACCAAATGTTTACGTGATTAGTAATATGGCGACGATTACTTATGGTAATATTGGTTCCTATATAGATACTTCTCTTGCCCAGTCTAATCCAACTAAGTATCAGACTGAGCTTGCTAGAGTCAAGTCTTTAATTGAAAAGGCGGCTGTACAACAAGCCAACTATGTTGATACTCTTTATCGTATAACAAAACCAGAAAATCGTGATAAGTTGCTGACAAATCGCTTGATTATTGATACGATGAAGAAATATACAAGTAATTCGAATGCACAGATTGATAGCACTTGGTCACCAGCTACTGGTAGTGGAGCTGATAAGGGGGTCGACCAGTTTATGACTCCTATGAATTACTATTCTCCAGTAAGTAAGGTGGGAGCTGAGGCCAATGGATTAGGTGTCCGTTACTTTATAGATAGGGTTTTGGATGATAGAGGTTCAGCGACTTATTCTCATGAAATGACGCACTTACTAGATAGAACGGTCTTGTTTAATAATTACGGTCGTCGAGATGGTACAGGAGCAGAGTTTTATGCGCGTGGTATTTTTGAAAACTCCTATAATCCAGAAAAGGATACTTATTTCAATCTCAACTTTGTATATGATGAGAGTGATAAGAATGGATTTTACAATAGAACACCTGATCGATTTAAAACAGCAGAAGATTTGAAATCTTATATGAAGGGAAGTTTCGATGTCCTTTATACTCTAGATTACCTAGAAGCAGAGGCAAGTAAAGGCTTATCTGTAGAAGACAAGATGAGTTATTTCAAAAAAATAACGCCAATCACTTCAACAGGTTCTAGAACTTGGGTAGATTACCGTAATCCAGCAGTTAAACCGACTCATAAGAGTGAGGAGATTCAAACTCTTACCTTAGAAGATGCCAAAAAATTGACAGATGTTGATAGTTTGATTGACAATCATATCATGGTCAACCGTTATATCATTGCTGGTTTTTCAGATAAAGGTAAGATTGCAGCAAACGGTTACTATACTGTTGATATGTTTGATACCATTTATGGTGTTAGTCAAAATGACTCTGGTATGAGTGGGGACATCACCTTTAGAAAACAAGCCTTTGAATTGATGGCTACTTTGGGCTACTATGAAGGATTTGTTCCTTATGTTTCAAATCAATACAAACAAGTAGCAGAGGCTGAAAACAAGCCTTTATCTGATACTTATATTTTCAATAAAGTTTTGAATGGTAAGAGTTATGCTGAGTTTAAAAAAGCACAAATCAAGGAAAGGGTAGCTAAGATTGATCAATTGAAACCTTTGACAATTCAATATGAAGGTCGGCAAATAAGTCTGACAAGTCAGAAGTTAAGTGAATTGATGCAGAAAGCTGTCCAAGAGGAGTTGAAACAGATTAAGGCAGGCAAAACAACTGCGCGCACCTATACCTTTATCGAAACACCCGTTCAAAAACTGAAAAAAGCGATTTATAAAGCTTATCTCAAAGATTCAGATGACTTTAGACAATCGATTTACAATAGTTAAGACAAAAAAGGAACATCTCTCTGGAATGAACATTCAGAGAGGTGTTTTTTGGTTCTTGTCAGATTTGCTACTCAATGAAAATCAAAAAGTAAACTAGGAAGCAAGCCTCAGGTTGCTCAAAGCACTGCTTTGAGGTAGTAGATAAGACTGACGAAGTCAGTTACATATACCTACGGGAAGGCGACGCTGACGTGGTTTGAAGAGATTTTCGAAGAGTATGACCTTGTTTCTTGAAAATGACAGTTTATATGAACATAGAGTTATTTTCAGACTTTTCCACAAATTATAGAATCTTTTCTGAGGATTTAGGGAGTGATGGAGGAAGTCTTGAAAGCGCTTTTGTTTTGTGCTATAGTCAAGGAAATCGAGTCGTTTAAAGAGGAATGCTTTTATGGGAAGAGAAGAAGTTTTACGAAATTACTGGTTTTTTAGCCAAGAGGTGGGGAAGGAAGAGGCCTTGGCGTCGGATTTTCAGAGGGGAAATTGGCAGGCTATTCAAGTACCGCACGACTGGAGTATTTACAATGATTTTGACCAGTATTCGCCAGCACAAAATGAGGGTGGTCAGTTAAACGGGGGTCAAGCCTGGTATCGAACACAGTTTTACTTGGAAGAAGATGCCAGTCTTGTATCGGTGCGTTTGTTGTTTGACGGGGTTTACATGAATGCCCAAGTCTATATCAACGGGCAAGTGTTGGGCTATTATCCCAGTGGCTATACGCCTTTTTCTTATGATATCACGCCTTATCTAAGAAATGATGGGACAGCCAACCAGCTTGCGGTTTTTGTGGAAAATCAGCAACCTAGCAGTCGTTGGTATTCTGGTAGCGGTATTTACCGAGAAGTAAAATTATTGATTACAGATTCGGTGCATCTGGATTTATATGGGATTAAGATAGAAAGTCCCAAGCTAAAGAAACAAAGAGATGGATGGGTGGAAACTCAGCTTACAAGTAAGGTTTCAAATGATGGCTCTCAGTCTGTGTCGGTGTATTTGGAACAGAGTATCTGGTATGATGGGCAGCAACTGTCAGACTGGCAGGCGACAGATTCTGTAGTGATTGAAGCTGGGGACAAACATCATTTCCAACAAGCAATATCAATTTTTCAACCCTTGCTTTGGGATATTGATCATCCTCACCTTTACCAATTGAAGACTCACCTTTACAAAAATGGCATTTTGGTTGATGAAGAAGAGGAGACCTTTGGTTACCGCTATATGGATTGGCAAGCGGATAAGGGCTTCTTTCTAAATGGTCGCTGGTTGAAGATTCATGGAGTTTGTCTGCACCATGACTATGGAGCGCTGGGAGCTGTGGAAAATAGGTCGGCTGCCGAGAGACGCCTGCGCCAAATGAAGGAAATGGGAGTCAACGCTATCCGAATAACACACAATCCAGCCAGTAGCATCTTGCTAGATGTGGCTGCCAAAATGGGTCTACTCATTCAAGAAGAAGCCTTTGATACTTGGTATGGAGGCAAGAAAGAGTATGACTATGGTCGCTTTTTTGAGGAAGAAGCGACTCATCCAGAAGCGAAAGCAGGCGATTTCTGGTCAGATTATGATTTGCGTACTATGATTGAGCGTGGCAAGAACAATCCATCGATTTTTATGTGGTCCTTGGGAAATGAAGTCAGCGAAGCAAATGGTGATGCTCATTCATTGAAGACTATCAAACGTTTGCTAGGAAGAGTCAAAGAAGTGGATGATAGCCGTTTTGTGACCATGGGAATGGATCAATTCCGCTTTGGAGATGGTTCTGGAGGTCATGAAAAGATTGCTGATTTGCTGGATGTGGTGGGTTTGAATTACTCAGAAGACAATATTGATGGGATTCGCAAAAGACATCCCAAGTGGCGACTTTATGGGTCTGAAACCTCATCGGCTACCCGAACGCGTGACAGCTATTTTCGCCCAGATAAGGAATGGGTTGGGGATAATCGCCGCGTGCGGAATTTTGAACAGTCAGACTACGGCAATGATCGGGTTCCTTGGGGGAAGACGGCGACGGCTTCTTGGATAGCAGATCGAAATCGGCTAGACTATGCAGGTCAGTTTATCTGGACAGGAGTGGACTATATCGGTGAGCCGACTCCTTGGCACAATCAAAATGACACGCCTGTAAAGAGTTCTTATTTTGGGATTGTGGACACAGCAGGGATTCCTAAAAATGACTATTATCTCTATCAAAGTCAGTGGTTGGACCTAGATCAGCAGCCTATGGTTCATATCCTACCTCACTGGAATTGGGAAATCCACAAGAGTTATCAACAAGTTGTGGATAAGTGTGGGGATATCCCTGTTCGAGTGTATTCAAATGCTGGTTCAGTAGAGCTATTTCTTAATGGAAAATCCCAAGGCAGAAAGAATTTTCAGGAAAAATGGACTTCAGATGGTAGAAAATACCAAGAGGGAGCAAGTTCTGAACAACTTTATCTCGAATGGCGCTTGGCTTATCAACCGGGAGAATTGCGTGCTGTGGTCTATGACCATCAAGGTCAGCTTGTGGCAGAAGATAGGGTGGTAACTGCAGGTAAGCCTGCTAAGATTGGGCTTCATGCCGAGAAAATACAACTGGAGCCAGATGGGCAAGACATCCTCTATCTCTATTTTGATGTATTGGACAAGGATGGAAATTGGGTGCCGAGTGCTTCCAATCAGCTTCATTTTAAAATTGAAGGCCCTGCTCGCATTGTGGGTGTTGATAATGGCAGGCAGGCCAGTCGTGAACGTTATCAGGCTCAGAAAAATGGTCGGTTTAAGCGGAAAGCCTTTCATGGCAGAGGTGTCCTCTTAGTTCAGAGCTTGGAGCAGGTAGGTCAAGTAAGAGTAAAGGCCAGTGCCAGAGGGCTAGAGCCGGCAAGTTTTGATCTCTTAGTGGGAGAGGATTTGGCTTGCCAGTCAGTGAAAAATCAGCGCTTATTTGAGATTCGAGTGGACAAGCAGGCAGGATTACAAGAAGGGGATTCCCCAACTATTGGACTTTATCCACAAACTGTGGATAACCCTGTGAACAAGGTGGGGAATAGTGAAGTGATTTGGGAGACGAGTGGTAGTGACCATGCCATTATCAAGCAGGGGGTGCTTCATTGCTTCTCTGCAGGTGACTTGGCTATCCGCGCCATTTATCGAGGGAAGACCTATCAAATGCACCTGCAGGTGGCAGAAAATACCTCGCTAGGTAGGGCAGTTTCTGTAAGACCACTTCGCTTGTATACAAATAAGGGAACTTATCCACAGTTGCCATCTTCAGTTTTGGTGGACTATGAGTCTGGTAGTGCAAAACGAGTCAAGGTTGTTTGGGAGGCAATCTCCGAAGAAGATATAGCAAGCTTTCATGAGTTTATGGTATCTGGTCAGCTGGAAGGGCTGGATTTAAAGGCTTCTGCTCAGGTTTGTGTCCAAGGGATTTGCGCTATTGAGCCTGAAAGGGTCTGGACGCTTGTCAAGGAAGCCCCACACTTACCAGACCGAGTCAAGCTAGTCTTATCAGATGGCAGACGAGATACGGCCAAGGTGACTTGGGATGAACTCGATTCTCAAGTCTATGCTCAGGTAGGAGAAAGTGTGCTCACAGGACAAGTAGTGGGCTGTGAGTTGCCAGCAACAGTCACCATTCATGTGACAGATGTCAGTGTAGATGGGGAAGTTATTTCCAATCAGTGGACAGGATCCAACCTGCCTCTGGTCTTTGCTTCTCACTCAGAGCCTAATCATCCAGCTTTCTACCTCAATGACAAGGTCATTGCTCGGAAGAAATCGACAGCCAATACTTGGATTGCCAAGTCAGAGCAAGCCAGCGTGGGTATTCTGTTTGGAGATGCAGGGATTTTAAAACCGCGATTTGTGGATAACCTGACCTTGTATTATGTTGAAAATCAAGACTATGTGGCGGTAGAGCCGACTTTTATTGATTATTATGTAGGGAATGAGCCTAGCTTACCTCGGACTCCAAATCATTTGGATAAGGTTTCCCTGCTCAAGCAAGAGCAGAATTGGCGACCTGTATCAGCTATCCGAAAAGTGTCAAGCGACAAGGATGAGGAGCTTCGTTTTGAATTTGACAAGGTGGAGACCTATGCCCTTCGTCTTAGATTTGAAAATTTGGCAAGTCCCCTAGCGTTAACAGAATTACAAATACATGCCAAAAAAGTAAAGAAAAATGTAGATAGGAAGTAGTATGGTGAGAGAAATAAAACCTCATGGGCCCTTGCCTAGTCAGGCCCAGCTAGCTTATTTAGAGGATGAACTAGCAGCTTTTATCCATTTTGGTCCCAATACTTTTTATGACCAGGAATGGGGGACAGGTCAGGAGGATCCTGAACGCTTTAATCCGATAAGATTAGATGCGCGTGAGTGGGTTCGAGTGCTCAAGGAAACGGGCTTCAAAAAGTTGATTTTGGTGGTCAAGCACCATGATGGCTTTGTCCTTTATCCGACAGCTCACACAGATTATTCGGTTAAGGCTAGTCCTTGGAGGAATGGAGAGGGGGACTTGCTCCTTGAAGTATCCCAAGCTGCCACAGAGTTTGATATGGATATGGGGGTCTACCTATCACCCTGGGATGCCCACAGTCCTCTCTATCATGTGGAGCGAGAAGCGGACTATAATGCCTATTATCAGGCCCAGCTGAAGGAGATTCTATCAAATCCTGCATATGGGAATGCAGGGAAATTTGCTGAGGTCTGGATGGATGGTGCCAGAGGAGAAGGAGCGCAAAAGGTCAATTATGAATTTGAAAAATGGTTTGAAACCATTCGTGACCTGCAGGGCGATTGCTTGATTTTTTCAACAGAAGGCACCAGTATTCGCTGGATTGGCAATGAACGAGGGTATGCAGGTGATCCCCTGTGGCAAAAGGTGAATCCTGACAAACTAGGAACAGAAGCAGAGCTGGACTATCTTCAGCACGGAGAACCCTCAGGAACGATTTTTTCAATCGGAGAGGCAGATGTTTCCATCCGGTCGGGCTGGTTCTACCATGAGGATCAGGATCCTAAGTCTATCGAGGAATTGGTAGAAATCTACTTTCACTCGATTGGGAGAGGAACTCCACTCCTGCTCAATATTCCACCGAATCAAGATGGGCTATTCGATGCAAAGGATATTGAGCGCCTTTATGAATTTGCTGCTTATCGTGAAGAACTCTATAGAGAAGATTTGGCTCTGGGAGCTGAGGTATCTGGTCCTGCTTTTTCCGCAGACTTTGCTTGTTATCATCTAACAGATGGCCTTGAGACTAACTCTTGGGCAAGCGATGCAGACTTGCCCATCCAGTTAGAACTCGACTTAGGGTCATCTAAAACTTTTGATGTAATTGAGTTAAGAGAAGATTTGAAGCTAGGGCAACGAATCGCTGCTTTTCATGTGCAAGTAGAGGTGAATGGTTTCTGGCAAGAATTCGGCAGGGGCTTTACAGTTGGTCATAAGCGCCTCCTGCGAGGTTCGCTAGTAGAGGCACAGAAGGTGCGCGTGATGATTACCGAGACACAATCTATGCCTGTATTGACCAAGATTGCCCTCTATAAAACTCCGAGGTTATCACAAAAAGTAGCTGTTCAGGGACTAGGATTTGCAGAAAAAAGTCTTGCTGTGACAAAGGGAGAGACTCTTCATTTCAGGATTGAACGTAGCGAAAGTAATACTCCTTTGGAGGCTAAGATTTCGATTCAACCAGGGACAGGTGTCCATGGTGTCGCCTATCAGGACGAAATTCAAGTCCTTCAATTCCAAGCTGGAGAATGCAAAAAAGATTTGTGTTTACCAACCCTGTATTTTGCTGCTGGTAAGACCTTAGATTTCTATCTGAATCTGACTATTGATGGACAGTTGGTTGATCAAGCTCATATTTTAGTTGAAACGAGATAAAAAGCCTCACAATTCATTTCCTTTTCGAATAAATAGATAGAACCATCGAATCTAGCAAAATTAGATTTAAAACTATGGTATAATAGAAGGAGGAAATGGATGATTCTCAGACATCCGGGCATTAGCCCAACAAATGACTTGGTTGCTAAGAAAATCTTTAGCAATCCAGAAATCACTTGTCAATTTATACGCGATATGTTGGACTTGCCAGCAAAAAATGTGACCATTTTGGAGGGGAGCAATATTCACGTCTTGCCTTCCATGCCTTATTCAGCCCAAGATTTCTATACCAGTATAGACGTATTGGCAGAGTTAGACAATGGGACACAAGTAATCATTGAGATTCAGGTACATCATCAGAATTTTTTCATCAATCGCCTGTGGACTTATTTGTGCAGCCAGGTCAATCAAAACCTCGAAAAAATTCGCCAACGTGAAGGTGACACCCACCAGAGTTACAAGTATATCGCTCCTGTTTACGCCATTGCAATTGTGGACAGCAACTACTTCCAAGATGACTTGGCTTTTCACAGCTTTAGTATGCGCGAGGACACGACAGGTGAGGTCTTAACTATCACAAACAATGGACAGGAACACCATCTAGTCAAGATGGCATTCTTGGAACTCAAAAAATACAGAGAAACCAGCAAAGATAAGGTTCGCAAACCGTGGTTGGAGTTTTTTGGGAATAAACCCTTTACTCAGGAACCCGAGCGAGCCATCAGCCAGGCAGACCAACTGCTGGACTACAAGAGCTGGTCCGAGGAGGACAGGAAGATGTTTAGTCAACTACGTATGCGAGAAGAACAAGCCTTGTTAGCGCAGGACTATGCCTTGGAACAAGCTGAAGAAAAAGGGTTAGAACGTGGTCGTGCAGAGGGTATTGAACAAGGCCTAGAGCGCGGGAAAGTTGAAGGAAGGGAAGAGGGAAAACTCTTTGCCTTCTTAGACATGGTTCGCCAACATGCTTTAACTTCCGAATTTGCGAGTGAGCAATTAGGCATGACCGTGGCTGAGTTTGAGGCGTTGTTAGAAAGGCATAAGTAAGAAATCTTTAAACGTTACGCAATCTGAAAATAACTAAAAAAGATAGCTAAATTTCTTGATGTAAAAGAGATTGGCTATCTTTTTTGTTAGGAAAATTTGGACTTTTCCCTTTCCTTTCCGAATAAATAGATAGAACCATCGAATCTAGTAAAATTAGATTTAAAACTGTGGTATAATAAGAGGAGGAAATGGATGATTTTAAGACATCCGGGCATTAGCCCAACCAATGATTTGGTAGCTAAGAAAATCTTTAGCAATCCAGAAATCACTTGTCAATTTATCCGCGATATGCTGGACTTGCCAGCCAAAAATGTGACCATTTTGGAGGGGAGTAACATTCACGTCTTGCCTTCTCTGCCCTATTCAGTACAAGATTTCTATACAAGTATTGATGTCTTGGCGGAGTTGGATAATGGAACCCAAGTTATCATTGAAATTCAAGTTCATCATCAAAATTTTTTCATCAATCGTTTGTGGGCTTATCTATGTAGTCAGGTCAATCAAAACCTAGAAAAAATTCGCCAGCAAGAGGGCAATACTCATCAGAGTTACAAACACATCGCGCCTGTTTACGCTATCGCAATTGTGGATAGTAATTATTTCTCAGATGACCTAGCTTTTCATAGCTTTAGTATGCGAGAGGATACGACAGGTGAGGTCTTAACCATCACAAACAATGGACAGGAACATCATCTAGTCAAGATGGCATTCTTGGAATTAAAAAAATATAGAGAAACCAGCAAAGATAGCATTCGCAAACCATGGTTGGAGTTTTTCGGGAATAAACCCTTTACTCAAGAACCCGAGCGAGCCATCAGCCAAGCAGACCAACTGCTGGACTACAAGAGCTGGTCCGAGGAGGACAGGAAAATGTTTAGTCAACTACGTATGCGCGAAGAACAAGCCTTATTAGCGCATGACTATGCCTTGGAACAAGCGGAGGAAAAGGGCTTAGAACGTGGTCGTGCAGAAGGTATTGAACAAGGTTTAGAGCGTGGACTTGAACGAGGTCGAGCAGAGGGGATTGAACAGGGACTGGAGCGCGGGAAAGTTGAAGGAAGTCTGTCTATGCTACTAAATCTCGTTCGCCAACATCTTTTAACTTCGGAGGTTGCCAGTCAGCAATTAGGTATGACTGTCTCTGAGTTTGAGGAGCTATTGAAAGACCATCATAAATAAGACCTAAAATACAGAGAAACCAGCAAAGACGAGGTTCGCAAGCCGTGGTTGGAGTTTTTCGGGAACAAACCCTTTACCCAGCAACCCGAGCGAGCCATCAGCCAAGCAGACCAACTGCTGGACTACAAGAGCTGGTCTGAGGAGGACAGGAAAATGTTTAGTCAACTACGTATGCGTGAAGAACAGGCATTATTGGCTCATGATTATGCCTTGGAAACTGCTAGGGCAGAAGGGATTGAACAGGGGTTGGAACGTGGTATTGAACAGGGACTGGAGCGTGGGAAAGTCGAAGGAAGGGAAGAAGGGAAACTTTTTGCCTTTCTGGATATGGTCCGTCAAGGTTTTCTGACTTCCGAGGTTGCTAGCCATCAATTGGGAATGACCGTGGCTGAGTTTGAGGCCTTGTTGTAAGTAGAAAACGATGACATGTTACCGAAATGAGGTAGCATGTTTTATTTTTGGTTCATGTGTTTTACGGATAATTTTTTCTTATGCAGTGCAAAAATAGTTTGTTTCACCTATCAAACTTATTTATTTTACTACCAATCCTATATGAATGCGCTATCTTTATGGATGGAATTAAAACAAAAGCAAATTTATTATAAAAACATGTGAATTATTTATTTACAAAAACAAGAAAATATACAAAACTAATTTATCTGAAAATTCCTTACTTTCCCAAAACGCTTTTTTTTTTTGCGAAAATTTTAAATCAAACCATTTGCATATATATTGAAAATAAGATAAAATGTAAATTGTAGATCTCTACATACAGGTGTCATGTGGAAATCAAATTAATTAACCTTACAAAAGGAGAAAAGAAAATAATGGAAAACAAACCATCTATGAGTCGTGTTGAACGTCTGCACCGTGAGAAGGTCACTCGTTACTCGATCCGTAAATATAGTTTTGGGGCGGCTAGTGTAGCTGTCGCTGCTCTTTTCATGTTCTTAGGGAATGGAGCTGTATCTGTTCAAGCGGATCAAATCCAACCTGTCCAACCTGGAGACACAGCTGCTGCGCCAGCAACTCCAACTTTGGACAAGACCCAACTTGAAAGCTACATTTCAGAAATTGAGACAAAACTTTCTAACGGTTCTTACGATAACAAAACGGAAGAAAGTGTTGCAGTATTAAAAGCTGAACTAGAATCTGCAAAAGCTACATTAGCGAACGCAACTACTCAAGCTGAACTAAAAAAAGCTTACAGCAAACTTGTCACTACAGCTAACTCTAAATTAAGAAACAAGCCTGTAGAGAAAAAAGAAACTCCAGCAGTAGATACAACTGAAGGTAAAGAAACTGTAGGTAAGTCAGCTGAAAACACAGAACCAAAAGCTGGTACTAACGCTATCGAAAACACAGGATCTAATGATGCTCGTAGCGGTAAAGAATTAGACAAAAACAATGCTTTCCGTACTGAAACTGATACAGAAAAACCAAAAGTATCAATCGATTATGATGATGCAGCATCTCAGACTATTTGGGTAACTCCAACAGAAGAAACAAATATCACTGGACGTATCAAGATTACAGATAACAGTGGTAAGATTGTTAAAGGTTGGATGCAAAAAATGGGTGGTGGAACCGATACTAATATAGGGTATGGATTAAACAACTCTAATATTGATGGTGAAACAACAGCAACAGCTGACCAACCAGCGACACTTAGCATCACTGGAAAATTGCAAGATCGTCATCCTAATGGGAAACCATGGGTGAATGGTTCGACAGTAGTATCACGTAAAGTTCGTGCCAAAGATGCAAGTAACAATGAAATCGACAACGAAGGTTCATCTGATCCAGCATATCAAGTATTCTTCAAAATTCGTTCACAAAACGTAAAATACACAGAAGCTTTAGCAAATAAAGCTGCAAACTTTGATAAAGTTGCTGTAGCTGATCCAGCACAACTTCAACAACCAGAATTGGATCAAATTAAAGCTAAATTGCAAGAAGGTGCTGATAACAATCTTAACGGTAAGATTGCTACAGTTACTCAATCAGGAGATAAAGTTGTTATTACTTATAACGATGGAACAACAGCTGAACGACCAGTAACTGACTTCGCACGTGTAAACCAAGCACCAACAGCAGAATTTCCATTCTCTAATGCGCAAGCTAAAGAAATTTATGTTTACGGTGCAGAAGAAAACTCATTTGATATTAAAATCAAAGATGATAGCGGAAAAATTTCAAGTGCAACAGTAAGACGAGGTGGTAACAGAGAATTTGATCCAGTTCCGGGTGCAACAAATAAAATTAGTACTCAATATGGATACACAGCGAATACTATTACTACTGAGACGCCAGCAACAGATGCAAATCCAGCGGTAATCACTTACTCAGGTACACCAGCGGCGACAGATGGTTTAAAACAAGATAAGTTAGATGCAGCGACTAGAGGAGAAACCCCAGCAGGTTTAACTTTAGGATGGCGTTTCCTACGAGTTGCAGATGCTGATGGAGGAGAAATTGGAGGAAGCGCAACAGGTGCAGATGATCCAGGTTCTTTCGTTGTTATCCTTAAACCACAAACTCAAAAATACGATGTTACAACACCTGAAAACGAAGCTGCTAAAGTACCAGTAGCTGATGCTAATAATGTAACAGCTGAAGAGTTCGCAAAAATAGTTGGTGCAAACAATGCAAACATCAAACTTCACTATTCTAAAACGAATACAGATGCTAACTTAGTTGGGAAACAAGGTCAAAATGTTGACGATAAAGATGCTAAGATTAAATCTGTTACAAAAGTAGATAACAATATGGTGGTAACGTATAAAGATGGATCTACAGATACATTACCATTAACTAAATTTGCGCTTACAAACCCTGCTCCTGTAGTCAATACAAACGCTAACGCTAGAAATACAGTTCTTTCAACTGATGAGGAATTAACAGGAACAGGTACACCTGGAGCAACCGTTAAAGTGACTGTTAAAGATCCAGAAGGAACAACAGTAATCTCAGAAAAAACAACACAAGTTGGCGCTGATGGAAACTGGAAACTTCCTTTAGATAAAGGATTGAACAGCAATGAAGCCTTACCAGGTGCTAGTGAAGCTGCAAGAGCATTCTATGCTCCTAAAAATAAAGTGGAAGTTACGCAAGTTGTCAATGGAGTATCCAGTGAAGCAACAGCGGTAACAGTATCAGAAGGGCCATCGACTATCCTGCCATCAGCAGCGGCAAAAGACGGTAAGAGCGTTGTAGCAGGAGCTAAAGAAGTTACAGTTACAATTCCGCATGATGCAGGTATTGCATACTTCTGGTATACAAACAAAAATGATAATTCTAAACCACAAATTGATATTAAACGTGAATCTGATGATAACTTTGTGATTTCTGGCAACAATGCTGGAAAAGCGACAGTTAAAAACGTTGTTAAGGGTAACTTCTCTGATACTGTTACACTAACATTAACAGAGCCAGTTAAAGAAGGTGCTAACCTAGAAATCATTCCTCACAACGGACTAGCTACCAAAGGTACATACTTAGGCAGAGCTAGCATTCCAGTAACTAACGAAGCACCGGTAGTATCATCAGCAACAGACTCAGATGTGACGACAGTAAATGCAGGGGGAACTGTAGATCTTTCAACTCTTGCGAAAGTAACAGACCATGAAGATGACCAAAATGCTACATTAGGAACAAAAGGTACACCAACAGTAGTATCTATCAATGGTGATACAAGTAAAACAACTCTTGAAGCAGCAGATTTAGCAACACCAGGAACATATACTGTTAAATATAAAGCAGTAGATAGTCAAGGTAAAGAGTCTGCTGAGTATACACATACTGTTAAAGTAAATCAAGCTCCAACAGTTGAACTTCCATACTCAAACCCAGATAAGAAACAAATCTATGTCTACACTGGTGAGAATACTGACTTAACATTCAAAGCTTCAGATGATGCAGAAGTTAAAGATTTGTACCTACGTGGACCAGGTGGTGTTGGAAATGATAACACTGCAGGTTATGGATTTACAACAGGTAAGATTGATAACGATGTAGTTACAAATGGCGAAGGAAAAGTATCTGACGATAAGAGAACAGCAACTATCAAGATGACAGGTGTTACAACACTTACAGCTCCAAACCAATGGACAAGTTTTGTTGTAGCTAATGACAATGATAATGCAAGCTCATTCCCAACGGATCAGAACTTTGATGCTTCGACTGATGACGCAGTACGTCAACAAAAACCAGGATACGTTCAATTCATTGTTAAATCTCAAACAGACAAGTACGATATCAAGGCGCCAACTGAAAAAGTAGCTGTAACAGATCCAGCTAACGTTACAGAAGCTGATTTAGCTAAAATCAAAGAAAAATTACAACTTGAGCACAATAAAGCTAATGACGATGCGAATATCTCAAAAGATGCTCCAGTTACAGATAAAGATGCTAAGATTAAATCAGTAACAAAAGATGACCAAGGAAATCTTGTAGTAACCTATGCAGATGGTTCAAAAGACACAAGACCATTATCAGAGTTTGTAACTCTAGACAAACAACCTGCTATCGATGCAGTTAATAAAGCAGCTGATAAACAAATCCAAGCTATCAATGATAACGCAGCAGCAACTCAAGAAGAAAAAGATGCAGCAATCGCTAAAGTAAATGCAGATAAAGCTAAAGCTCTTGAAAATATTGCTAACTCTAATGCTACAACTAAACCTGAGTTAGATAAAGTAGAAAAAGCAGGAACTGATGCAATTGCAAAAGATAACCCAGTAGTATCTGCAAAACCAGCAGCTAAGAAAGCAATTGATGATGCGTTAGCAGCTAAAAACAAAGCAATCGATGCTCGTCCAGATTTAACTCCAGAAGAGAAAACTAAAGCTAAAGAAGCAGCAAAAGCAGCAGCTGATAAAGCTAAGGAAGCTGTCGATGCAGCAACAACAGATGCAGAAGTTACTAAAGCTAAAGAAGCTGGAACTAAAGCAGTTGCAGATGTAACTCCAGTAGCCAAAGCGGAAGCTAAGAAAGCAATTGCAAAAGCATTAGAAGATAAAAATAGCGAAATTGATAAGCGTACAGACTTAACTGATGAAGAAAAAACAGCAGCTAAGAATGAAGCAAAAGATAAAGCTGACGCTCAATTAGCTGAAATTGCAAAACAACCTGATGCAGCAGCTACGCCAGAAGCAGCACAAACGGCACAAACAGCAGTAGATGGTGCTAAAGATAAAGGTGTAGCAGATGTTAAAGCTGTAAATCCAGTAGCTAAAGCTAAACCAGAAGCTAAGAAAGCAATTGATGATGCGTTAGCAGCTAAAAACAAAGCAATCGATGCTCGCACAGATTTAACTCCAGAAGAGAAAACTAAAGCGAAAGAAGTAGCAAAAGCGCAAGCAGATGTAGCTAAAGATGCTGTTGATGCAGCAACTACAAATGCAGCAGTTGATAAAGCTAAAGCAGATGGAACTACAGCAGTTGCAAATGTAACTCCAGTAGTTAAAGAAGCGGCTAAAAAAGCAATCGCAGATGAATTAGCAGAAAAAGAAAAAGCAATCGATGCACGTAAAGACTTAACAGATGCAGAGAAAGCAAAAGCTAAGGAAGAAGCACAAGCGAAAGCAAAAGAAGCAACAGACGCTATTAACAAGCAGCCAGATGTAGCAACTACACCAACAGCAGCTAAAACAGCTCAAGATGCAGTAGATGCAGCTAAAGCTAAAGGTGTAGCAGATGTTAAAGCTGTAAACCCAGTAGCGAAAGAAGCAGCTAAGCAAGCAATCGCAGATGAATTGGCTAAGAAAGTTGGAGAAATCGATGCACGTCCTGACTTAACTGACAAAGAAAAAGATGCAGCTAAGAAAGATGCTCAAGCAAAAGCTAAAAAAGCGACAGATGCTATTAACGCACAGCCAGATAACGCAGAAACACCAGAAAAAGCAGCAGAAGCACAAACAGCAGTAGATGGTGCAAAAGATAAAGGTGTAGCAGATGTTAAAGCTGTAAATCCAGTAGCGAAAGAAAAAGCTAAAGAAGAAATCGCAAAAGAGTTAGCTAAGAAAGAAGAAGCAATCGACGGGCGTAAAGACTTAACTGACGAAGAAAAAGCAGCAGCTAAGAAAGATGCGCAAGCGAAAGCAAAAGAAGCAACAGATGCAATCGACGCTCAACCATCTATCGCAGAAACACCAGAAAAAGCAGCAGAAGCTCAAAAAGCAGTAGATGGTGCAAAAGATAAAGGTGTAGCAGATGTTAAAGCTGTAAATCCAGTAGCGGCTAAGAAACCAGAAGCTAAGGAAGCAGTAGATGCAGCTCTTAAAGCTAAAGTAGACGCAATTAACGCACGTGAAGACTTAACTCCAGCAGAAAAAGATGAAGCTAAGAAAGCAGCAGAGAAAGCAGCAGATGACGCTAAGAAAGCAATCGATGCAGCAACAACAGATGCAGCAGTAGATGCAGCGAAAAATGCTGGTACTGGAGAAGTTGCGAAAGTAAATCCAGTAGCGAAAGAAAAAGCTAAAGAAGAAATTGCAAAAGAGTTAGCTAAGAAAGAAGAAGCAATCGACGAGCGTAAAGACTTAACTGACGAAGAAAAAGCAGCAGCTAAGGAAGAAGCTCAAGCTAAAGCGAAAGAAGCAACAGATGCAATCAACGATCAACCAGCTAATGCAGAGACACCAGAAAAAGCAGCAGAAGCTCAAAAAGCAGTAGATGGTGCAAAAGATAAAGGTGTAGCAGATGTTAAAGCTGTAAATCCAGAAGCAGTAACTAAACCAGCAGCCAAGAAAGCAATCGAAGATAAATTAGCAAAACAATTGGAAGACATTGCTAACACTCCAGATGCTACTGATGAAGAGAAGAAAGTTGCAGCAGATGCAGCTAAAGCTCTAGCAGAAGAAGCTAAGGAAGAAATCGATAAAGCTGGAACAGATGCAGAAGTTAAGCAACTTCAAGAAAAAGCTGAAGGTGAAATTGAAAAATCTGTACCAGTTGTAGAAGATAAACCAAATGCTCGTAAAGCAATTGATGAAGAAGCAACAGCTAAGAAAGCAGAAATCGATGCGCGTAACGATCTAACTCCTGAAGCTAAAGCTAAATTAAAAGCTAAAGTAGATAAAGTTGCGGAAAAATCTAAAGCAGCAATTGATGCAGTAAGTAGTGTAGACGATGTTAATACAATAGAAGAAGTTGATAAGGCGGCTATTCAAGCAATTGGAGAAGTAAACAGACCAATTGATAAAGTATTAGTAAAAGATCCAAGTGCATTAACAGATGAAGAAAAAGCTAAAATCTTAGAAGAAGTTAAGAAAGTTAACCCAACAGCTAAAGAAGTTAAATATGATGAAAATGGAAACATCGAAGTAACAACAGAAGCTGGCGATAAAGGAATTATCAATCCGACAAAATTAGTGAAAACTGAGGACCAGTTAGATAACGGTAAAGGTGGAAATGACATTAACAAACCACTTGATAAAGTTATCGTAAAAGATCCATCGAACTTAACTGACGAAGAGAAAGCTAAGATTGTTGCTAAAGTTGAAGAGGTAAATCCAGATGCTATAGTAACGATAGATGAAAATGGAACTGTTTCTGTTTCTACTCCAGAAGGTAAAACTGCAGCAATTCCAGCATCAGAATTAGTAAGAACTAAAGAAGATACTTCTAACCCAGATGCAGGAAATAGTAAAATTGTTAAACCAGCAGACAAAGTAGCCGGTGAAGCAAATGATCCGGATGATCAAGCTAAAGTAGAAGAAAAATTAAGAGAATTAAACCCAGAAACTAAATCTGTTAAATTTGATGAAGATGGTAATGCGACAGTTACACTGAAAGATGGAACTACTGCGACAATCCCATCAGAAGATTTATTCAAATCAGAAGTAGATGCAACTAAACCAAATGCAGGAAACGACATCGTTAAACCAGCAGATAAGACAGTAGTAGCAAATCCAGAAAAACTTACAGACGCTGAGAAGAAAGCGATCGAAGATAAAGTTAAAGCTGTAAATCCA
>NZ_JASHAX010000006.1:0-100232 GCF_047464945.1 Streptococcus mitis
GTGGTCAATATGAAACGAATTATGACCTTAATAAATACAAAATAACCGAGGAATTCGCTCAAATTAACGAGAGATTCCTCGGTTTTCATTTCATTAAAAGTAAGAGACCTATTTTTTCAGTGGGCTCGATGGAAACATCGGGCTTTTAAGTTTACACAAATCTAGATAATTAAATGAAACAAAATTTTATACTCTTCGAAAATCTCTTCAAACCACGTCAGCTTTATCTGCAACCTCAAAGCAGTGCTTTGAGCAACCTGCGGATAGCTTCCTAGTTTGCTCTTTGATTTTCATTGAGTATTAAATCTTTTTTAGTCTCTAAATTCTGAAAAAAATCCGAAAATGAATGTGTAAGATATAGTTACCTTTAGAAATATTAAATAGAATAGGAGAACATCTATGGAACAAAGTATTACCATTAAAAATTTATGTAAGTCGTATGGGCAAACTCAAATTTTAAAAGATATTTCTTTTGAAGCAAAAGCAGGTAGAGTGACTGCTTTCCTGGGTCCAAATGGAGCTGGAAAAAGTTCAACCTTACGTATTTTATTAGGATTAGACAAAGCAACATCTGGTCTTACCAAAATTGGAGATCAAACTTATAAGGAATTAAAATTTCCTCTAAAAACTGTAGGAGCTTCATTTGACAGTGTAGGAGCTCCTGATGATCGAAGTGTTTATCAACATTTGAAAATTGTTGCTGCTAGTAATGGGATATCCAGTCAGCGAATTGATCAAGTCTTGGATATGGTGGATATTAGCCATAAGAAAAAATCTAAAATTGGAAAATTATCATTAGGAGAAGGACAACGCTTGGGAATTGCAACAGCTCTATTAGGAAATCCTCAGTATCTGATATTGGATGAACCGACAAATGGGTTGGATCCAAGAGGAATTCGGTGGTTTAGAGAGTTTATAAAAAAACAAGCTCAAGAAGGTAAAACAGTCTTGCTATCATCTCATATATTATCGGAAGTGGAAGCAGTAACAGATGATGTCGTCATCATAAATAAAGGAAAAGTTCTTATAAAAGGGACTTTACAAGAAGTGATGAAAAATCTTTCTTCACTAGAAGAAGTCTTCTTTAGTTTAACAGAGAGAGGAAAGTGACATGGCACTTATTTACTCTCTTCATTCTGAAATATTGAAATTACTTTATAAGAGAGCTACTCATGTTGTACTATTCTTGATACTGGTATTTCAAACGTTTTTAGCAAATATTGGTGCTTCTCAAATTGTTTCAGTTGGTATCCATGCTACACCAGAGACAAATCCAGAATTAGCAGAAGCTATACCTCCTATTGAATTTTTAGGTTTTGATGTCACTTTATTTGGTGTTTTTATTATGATTATCCTAGGTTCAATTTATGGAGCCGAGGAGTACAAATGCTCTGCTATTCGTACAAGCCTCCTCTCTATTACAAATCGAAGTACTTTCCTAGTTTCAAAAACATTAGTTTGGCTTGTATTTTCTTTTTTCATTTCCTTTCTATCAATATTCCTTACGATTAACATGACACATTATGTTTTAGGACAAGATGGCTTATTACTTTTTTCACTAAATGGAACAGTTTGGTTCTATATATTTTTAGCCAGTATAGCTTGGACTTTGTTGGGGCTGCTAGCCTATATTATGGCTTTGGCATTTAAAACAGCCATTGTTCCTCTATTATTTTTGCTTCCTCAAGTCTACAATTTAGGAACATTCTTAGCAAACTATATCTCAGCTGCAAAATTTCTTCCAGTTGTACTGGGGCAAGGATTGATTGCTACATCTCCTCAAATTTTAGAACATAATAGTTTACAAAATATTTTACTTTTACTTTTTTGGAACTTCTCATTCTTGGCTTTAGCAATCTACCGATTACTTAAGTCAGATATTGTAGGAGGTGAATAAGTTGAAAGAGCAACTTAAAAGTGAGTATCTCAAGTTTATGATGAATCCTTGGCACTGGTTGATTATAGGTGCTCTATTACTGTGTGTTCCGGCGATGGTTGTTTTTTTAAATAGTAAACCAGACCAGTTGACCCTACAGTTTGTTTTGGAACAGCTACTGCAAAGTCTCTATTTAGGACAGGCAGGTTTCATTAGTCTAGCGGTCCTATTTATAGGTCAAGAATTTACAGGTTCTAGCCTTCGTACCAGTTTTCTTACATGTCCAAATCGTTTGAAATTTATAATATCTAAACTAGCTATTGTATTATGTATGGAAATTGTATTATTGGTTGCTGTAATATCATTATGCATACTAATCGCGCAAGGATACTACAATATCAATCTTTTGAGTAATATTAAACATGTTCTAACAATTCTATTTCCAGCTTGTATTTCTATTCTAACCTTCTCTCTTTTAAGTGGTATTTTTGTATTTATTTCCCAGTCTTTTATCTTAATTTTGGGAATCAGTTTATCCCTTTTATTGGGCTTGGGACAAATGTTACTACAATTCAGTTCTTTTTTCAGAAATTTACCATTACTAGCTAGTATGAATTGTTTTTATACCTATCCATTGTCTCTTTATTATCCAGTGTGGCAAGGCTTAGGGATACAAATAGTTTGGTTATTAATTGTTTTTCTATTTGCTACATTGATACTTATAGGAAAAAATGTAGGCTAAAGACAGGGGATATCCTGTCTTTTTCTCAGTTGGTGCTATAATATATTCAGGAGAGTGAGTTATGGCTTATAAAATTTTGGTGGTAGATGATGATCTTGCTATTCTTCGCCTAATAAAAAAAGTACTAGAATATGAAAAATATGAAGTAGTCATACGAAATAAGATAGAAGAGATTGATCTTTGTGATTTCACAGGATTTGACTTGATTTTATTAGATATTATGATGCCTGTTAGTGGTTTAGAAATCTGTCAGATGATTCGCGAGCAGATAACTGTTCCTATCTGTTTTATAACTGCCAAGGATATGGATGAAGATTTAGTAGCTGGAATTAATGCAGGTGCTGATGATTATATTATGAAGCCCTTTAGTATGCAAGAATTGTTAGCACGTGTTAAAATGCACTTGCGTCGTGAAGAACGGACTAAAGGAAATGTTCATCAAATAAAGATTGGGAAGCTTATACTATATACGGATAGTAAGGAACTATTTGTAAACGATGATAATATTGCTCTGACAAGGAGGGAATTTGACATAGTGAATCTTTTGGCAAGCAACCCAAGTAAAATATATTCTATTGAGGAAATTTATAATTATCTATATCCACAAAGTTCAGAAGCGCTTTTACGTTCGGTTTCAGAGTACATTTATCAAATTCGTCAAAAGCTGAAACCTTATCAATTAAATCCAATTAAAACCTTGTACGGTGGAGGATATCAATGGGTAGAATCAAAAGTTTTAGACAATTAATTCGAGAAACCTGTTGGAGAATTATTTGGCAGTTTAGTCTTGGCTTACTAATGGCCTATCTTATTCCCTTAGCTTCAGTATCTATACAAATAAATGAAGATGGGAAACCTTTAAACAATAGTGGTGTTCTATCAATCTTTTTTAATGTGTCATCATGGATATATATTTGTGTTTTATTGATTATTCTAATAAGTTATCACATTGGAAAATTGTTGAAAAAACTGAGTTATGAAATGACTTTGATTTATGAAAATAGTATGTGGTTGGAGAAGGAATGTACAGAAAGTTTAACAGTTAAAGAATTTCGCGAGACAGGAAATCGGATTATTGTGATGCAAGATAGAATTCGACAATTAATAATTGATGAGAAAGAACAGAAAGAAGATTTGATGTTTCAGGTTTCAGCAGCTTCTCATGATTTAAAGACTCCCTTAACCATTATTAAGGGGAATGTGGAATTTTTGCAGGCGATAACTGAAAGCAACCAATCTCAAGAATGCTTAGCAGATATAGAAAGAGCTAGTAAACAGTTACTAGATTACTTCAATCAATTGATTCACTATTCTAAAACCTATTATGATGATGAGACAGGTTGGACGGAATATTCCTCTTCAGATTTTATCAATGAATTAGAGAAAGAAGTCTCTTTTTTGATAAAAAATCAGATGAAGTTTTCTTTTGAACAGAATGTGAACGGAACTGAAAGATATTATATAAATCCATCTCTTCTGATTCGTGCCATACAAAATATTTTAACAAATGCTTTGGAATACGCCGATAAACAGAATCCTAAAATTAAAATTAGAGTAGAGCAAGAGGGGAAGGAATTGAAAATAGGTATATGGAATAATGGTTCGGAATTTCCAGATGAAGTTTTAAATAATTTTGGAAAGCTCTTTTATCGTATGGATAAAGCTAGATCGTATAAAGAGCAACATTATGGTATTGGACTTAGTTTTGTATGTAGAGTTGCAAAACTACACAAAGGCCGAGTTGAGCTTAGAAATAGAGACGCGGGAGCAGAAGTTTTAATAACTGTGAATTGTATTAAATCATAGTGATTTACTTGTTAATTTATGATTGAATAGTTTTTTATATGTGAGCTTTTAAACTATTTAACTTTTTCGACTAGTATAAGATGTAACGGTAGATAATAAAAACGAATGATGATATCTAGTTGATGAAAACTATTTATCATTCATTCGTTTTTTAATTATTGGATAATTTACGTAGCTTTATCTCGAACGTTGTTTTCCAGCGTTGCGATTTTTGTGTTTTTTCTTGCTTGTGATAGCAGTTGGTTGTTCAGGAGTAACGTCTTTTCGTCCACTTGGTGTAGAGAAAGCACGTGCTTTTGGTGGGTTCTTGGCTAGTTCTTCACGGACTTTTTTGCGAAGTTTTGGACGAACGATATAGTTGACGATAAACTGTTGGAGAATCATCATGAAACCACCGACAACCCAGTAAAGTGTGACACTGGCTGGTGAAATGAGGGAGAAGACAACAATCGTGATTGGGCTCACGTAAGCCATTTTCTTGATTTGTTCTCTTTGCGTTTCATCTTCTACTCCGTGAAGTGAAAGGAGCGATTGAAGATAGTAAAGGACACCTGCGCAGGCAACCAAAATCATACTTGGAGAGCCTAGAGGAATGCCTAGGTAGCTTGCTTGAGCAACACCTTCAGTATGTTGGGCAGCAAAGTAAATTGCAGAGAAGAAAGGCATTTGAAGGAGGATAGGGAAACATCCTACACCACCAAACATGCTGATGCCGTGTTCTTTTTGAGCGGCAAAGAGAGCTTGTTGGGCTTCGAGTTTTTCTTCTTGAGTAGTCGCTTCCTTGAGACGAGTTTGATGTGGCTCAAGGACGTGCTTGAGGGCGTTCATCTTTTCAGAGTGAAGCGTTGCCTTCCATGATTGGTAGATACCAAGTGGCAAGATAATCAAGCGCACGATAATGGTTACGATGATGATAGCGACACCGAAGCCTAGACCTTTATCAGTAGCGAAGTACTTGATAGCTTCAGCCATAGGCGCTCCGATCGTATTCCAAATAAATCCTATTGGCTTTCCTGTGGCTTTATCGACGCTAACACAGCCAGTCAAGACAAGCAACATAGCCACTCCCATAGCTGAGAGTGCAAAACGTTTAATAGATTTCACTGTTTTTATTCCTTCTTTAAAAATTATACCTTTCTATTCTACTGTTTTTTTACAAAATATACAATAGTTCTAGAGACCTAATTTGCGATTTTAAAGTCAGGGTAGGGAGGAAAGTTACTCAGTTGGACATCTAAGTAGCTGACTTTTGAAAAAGGTGTGGGTCCTTTGCGGATTTCTTGGATAAATTTTGCCATGGTAGCAGATGAGTCTGCTTGGGCTAAAATTTCCACTGTACCATCGTCGTTATTCCATACTCGACCTGTGATGCCACCAATTTCAAGTGCCAAGCTGTAAACACCCCAACGAAAGCCGACTCCCTGCACCCTACCTTGGGCAATCATTCTAACCTTTTGCATACCAAACCCCTTTGATTGTGTTATAATATTTCTATGACTATTATAACATCAAAAGCCAATTCTGTGGTAAAAAATGCCAAGAAATTACACCAAAAAAAATACCGCAAGTCTGCCTATTTGATTGAAGGCTGGCACTTGTTTGAAGAAGCTGTGCAAGCTGGGGTGACGATTGAGAAAATCTTTGCCCTAGAAAATTACCGAGATCAGTTAGCTGCTTTTCCGCAAACTGTCTGGGTTTCAGAGGATATTTTGCTAGATTTGGCAGATTCTCAGACTCCACAAGGAATTGTTGCGGTGGTTCAAAAAGAAGAAGTAGGACAAGCTGACTTTAGTCAGGGCAAGTTCTTGTTTTTGGAAGATGTGCAAGATCCTGGTAATGTGGGAACTATCATTCGAACTGCAGATGCAGCAGGTTTTACTGGAGTGATTGTTTCAGAAAAGTCGGCAGATATCTATAGTCTCAAGACTCTACGTTCCATGCAAGGCAGTCATTTTCATCTGCCTATTTACCGAATGTCTAGTCAAAGGCTTCTCGAGGAAGCTAAGGAAGCAACTATCCCAGTGCTGGCAACAACCCTATCTAAAGATTCTGTTGATTACAGAGAACTGCCTCCTATAGAAAATTTTGTACTAGTCATGGGAAATGAGGGTCAAGGAATTAGTCGCCTCATGGCTGAAAGTGCAGATCAATTGGTCCATATTAGCATGAAAGGTCAGGCCGAGAGTTTGAATGTTGCCGTTGCAGCCGGTATTTTAATTTTCCATTTAAGCTAATTTTAACTTTTTTTGTTATAATCAAGGAAAGATGTTCATAGAAAAGGAGAAAAGGATGAATCACACTATTATACATGACCGCACAGGTCTCAATCAATTTTACGCTAAGGTTTATGCCTTTGTTGGTCTGGGAATCGGACTATCTGCTTTGGTATCAGGCCTTATGTTGACGGTCTTTCAGTCTCAGTTGGTTTACTTTTTGATGCAGGGACGTCTCTGGTTGACCATTGCAACCTTTGCAGAGCTAGCACTAGTCTTCGTTGCTAGTAACATGGCCTTAAAGAATAGTCCAGCTGCTCTTCCAGTATTTTTACTTTACTCCGTTTTAAACGGCTTTACCCTTAGTTTTGTGGTGGCCTTCTATACTCCGGGTACAGTTTTATCAGCCTTTGTGTCGAGCGCCCTTCTCTTCTTTGTCATGGCGGCAGTCGGTATGTTCACCAAGAAAGATTTGAGTGGTCTTGGTCGAGCGATGATGGCAGCTCTTATCGGTTTGATTATTGCTATGGTAGTCAATATTTTCTTGGCTAGTGGTTTCTTTGATTATATGATCAGCGTAGCCATGGTCTTGGTCTTCTCTGGGCTGATTGCTTGGGACAACCAAAGGATTCGCCTTGCCTATGAACAATCACAAGGTCGTGTAGCGACAGGCTGGGTTGTGTCAATGGCTCTCAGTATCTATCTTGATTTTATCAATCTTTTCCTAAGTATTTTACGTATCTTCGGTCGTAATGACTAGAAGGTACCTAACATCAGTGTTCGAAGGAGCACTGATTTTTTTCGTATTTGCTCTTTCCTTTTCTTGAAAATAGGTGTATAATGCTTTTAATTAATTTTTTGAGGAGTAGTTTATGAAGAAAAGTTTTATCCATCAACAAGAAGAGATTTCCTTTGTCAAAAACACTTTTACCCAGTATTTGAAAGATAAGTTAGAAGTTGTCGAAGTTCAAGGTCCTATCTTGAGCAGGGTCGGCGACGGGATGCAGGATAATTTATCAGGTGTGGAGAATGCCGTATCAGTCAAGGTTCTCCAAATCCCTGATGCTACTTATGAAGTTGTGCACTCACTTGCTAAATGGAAACGTCATACTTTGGCCCGTTTTGGTTTCGGTGAGGGAGAAGGTCTTTTTGTCCACATGAAGGCCCTTCGTCCAGACGAAGATTCGCTGGATGCGACCCACTCTGTTTATGTTGACCAGTGGGACTGGGAGAAAGTTATCCCAAATGGTAAACGGAATATCGCTTATCTAAAAGAAACAGTTGAGAAGATTTACAAGGCTATTCGCCTTACTGAGCTAGCTGTTGAAGCCCGCTATGACATCGAATCAATCTTGCCAAAACAAATCACTTTTATCCACACAGAAGAGTTGGTAGAACGCTACCCAGACTTGACACCGAAAGAACGTGAAAATGCTATCTGTAAAGAATTTGGAGCCGTCTTCTTGATCGGTATCGGTGGCGAGTTGCCAGATGGTAAACCGCACGATGGACGTGCACCAGACTACGATGACTGGACAAGCGAGTCTGAAAATGGTTACAAGGGTCTAAATGGCGATATTCTTGTTTGGAATGAGTCTCTAGGTGGAGCCTTTGAGTTGTCTTCTATGGGGATTCGTGTAGATGAAGAAACTCTTAGACGTCAGGTGGAAATTACAGGTGATGAAGACCGCTTGGAATTGGAATGGCACAAGGCTTTGTTGAATGGCCTATTCCCGTTGACAATCGGTGGAGGAATTGGACAATCTCGAATGGCTATGTTCCTACTTCGCAAGAAACACATCGGAGAGGTGCAAACAAGTGTTTGGCCTCAAGAAGTCCGTGATACTTACGAAAATATTTTATAGAGAATCGAACCGCAAGGTTCGGTTTTCTTTCTCTTTTCGCCCATAATTTGGTATAATAAACGGTATGAAAATCGTATCAGGAATCTATGGGGGACGTCCCCTCAAGACACTAGAAGGCAAGACGACAAGACCCACTTCGGATAAGGTTAGGGGAGCTATTTTTAACATGATTGGTCCCTATTTTGAAGGTGGACGGGTCTTGGACCTTTATGCAGGTAGTGGTGGCTTATCTATCGAGGCAGTCTCGCGTGGCATGTCCAGCGCTGTTTTGGTGGAGCGAGACCGTAAGGCTCAGGCTATCGTGGCTGAAAATATCCAGATGACCAAGGAAGTTGGAAAATTTCAACTCCTCAAGATGGATGCAGAAAGAGCATTGGAACAGGTATCTGGGGAATTTGACCTCATCTTCTTAGACCCTCCTTATGCCAAGGAACAAATCGTAGCAGATATTGAAAAAATGGCTGAGAGAGAGCTTTTTTCTGAAGATGTCATGGTCGTGTGTGAGACGGATAAGGCCGTTGAACTTCCAGAAGAAATTGCCTGCCTGGGCATCTGGAAGGAAAAAATTTATGGAATTAGTAAGGTGACAGTCTATGTCAGATAAGATTGGCTTATTCACAGGCTCATTTGATCCGATGACAAATGGGCATCTGGATATCATTGAACGGGCTAGCATACTCTTTGATAAGCTTTATGTCGGTATTTTTTTTAATCCCCACAAACAAGGATTTCTCCCTATCGAAAATCGTAAACGGGGGTTAGAAAAGGCTGTGAAACATTTGGGAAATGTTAAAGTCGTGTCTTCTCATGATGAATTGGTGGTCGATGTCGCAAAAAGACTGGAGGCTACTTGTCTAGTGCGAGGCTTGAGAAATGCGTCGGATTTGCAATATGAAGCCAGTTTTGATTACTACAATCATCAGCTGTCTCCTGATATAGAGACTATTTATTTACATAGCCGACCGGAACATCTCTATATCAGTTCATCCGGTGTTCGAGAGCTGCTGAAGTTTGGTCAGGATATTGCCTGCTATGTTCCTGAGAGTATTTTGGAGGAAATTAAGAAATGAAAAAAAAGATTAGATGGCCCTTATACGTCATTGTGGCCTTGATAGCGACTTTCTTGGCATTTGTAGTGCCCTTGCCCTACTATATAGAGGTTCCAGGTGGTTCGGAAGATATTCGCCAGGTCCTCAAAGTCAATGACACAGAAGATAAGGAAGCTGGGGCCTATCAATTCGTTACGGTTGGTGTCCAACATGCCACTTTGGCTCATATGATTTATGCTTGGTTGACGCCTTTTACAGATATTCGTAGTGCTCAGGAGACTACAGGTGGATCTTCAGATGTTGAATTTATGCGGATCAATCAATTCTACATGCAAACATCGCAAAATATGGCCAAGTATCAAGGGCTAAAAACAGCTGGTAAGGATATCGAACTCAAATATCTTGGAGTTTATGTCTTGACTGTAACGGATAACTCGACCTTTAAAGGGATTCTCAACATCTCTGATACAGTCACAGCAGTCAATGATCAGACCTTCGACAGTTCCAAAGACTTGATTGATTACGTCAATTCTCAAAAATTAGGGGACTCCGTCAAGGTAACTTATGAAGAAGATGGGCAAACCAAGTCTGCAGAAGGAAAGATTATCACCTTGGAAAATGGCAAAAATGGAATTGGAATCGGCTTGATTGACCGTACAGAAGTAACCAGTGATGTTCCAATTCGTTTTTCAACAGCTGGTATCGGTGGACCAAGTGCAGGTCTCATGTTTAGTTTAGCTATCTATACTCAAATAGCTGACCCGGGACTTCGTAATGGCCGTATCGTTGCCGGTACAGGAACCATTGACCGCGATGGTAATGTGGGGGACATTGGAGGTATTGATAAGAAAGTTGTAGCTTCGGCTAGAGAAGGTGCTGCGATCTTCTTTGCCCCAGATAACCCTGTTAGCGAAGAAGAACAAAAAGCGCATCCGGATGCGAAAAACAACTACCAAACAGCCCTAGAAGCAGCCAAAACAATCAAGACGGATATGAAAATCGTGCCAGTTAAAACCCTACAAGATGCAATTGATTACTTGAAAAACAATCCCTAGTTTTTAAGTGAAGTTTCCAAACTAGCGCACAAACAGAGAAGATGGTATAATAGTCAAATGGTTCAATTATTATTCACTCTAAGCAGTCACATGCTCTTTATTTATGTGAGTTTTTACCTTTTAAAGAATCTTGTTAGATGGGAAAAGGTTTTAAAAGTGACAGCTGAGAATACAGGAAAAGTTCGTTTACTAGTAGCCTTTTTCAGCATTGTAATGGGCTATATCATGAGTTCTTTCTTTATCAGCCTATATCAGTTGTGGCAAGAAGCGCTTAGAGGATTATTATAATTTGCGTGTTTAAGAAATTACTTTCAAGATATTATTAAACTTATAGGGAGAAATAGAATTCATGGATATTATAGTCTTGTTATTAATAACGCTATTAATTTATTTGTTACCTCAAAATAAGGAGTATCTAAATGTTAAATCTACATCAGGGCTTAGAGGATTTCTAGCTATAGGAATAATATTTCATCATTTGTCACAATGGGTTACATCTGGTGATGAATTTTCTAATTTTTCCTATATGGGAACTTATATCGTTTCTATTTTCTTCTTTTTATCAGCCTATGGATTGTATTTTCAGAACGAAAATAAGAAAAACTATCTAGATAATTTTTTAGTTAAGAGACTTTCTAAAATTCTAGTTCCATTTTTTTCTATATCTTTGATTTATATGTTTTATAGATTTTTAAACGGTCAATTAATGGATTTAGATTTTTTTGCTAATTTATTTAAAAAAGGAAGCACAATTATTTATAATGGTTGGTTTGTCGATATTATAATTTTAATGTATATATTTTTTTATGTATCATTTAAGTTTTTCAGAAATAAGTCCATATCTATTCTTATCAATACAATATTTATAATCAGTTATATTTGTTTAGCTATAAAATTAGGTTACGGTTTTTGGTGGTATAATAGCATTTTGCCTTTCATTGTTGGCTTATTATGGGCTAAAAATCAAGAGAAAATTGATAGAGTTTTAGATAGACATTATTTTATCATACTTGTTTTAGTAACTGTGTTACTCTTTACTTCACACCAATACGATATTTTGTTGAGGTATGTTCATTTAGAAGATAGTTATAGTTACGCGTTAGCCGCTAATTTAGATAATATTATTTTTACAATCTACTTTATTATTGTTTTTTTGAAAAAAATAAATTTTTCAAATATATATTTGATTTTAATAGGTAGTATATCATTTGAATTATATATGATACATGGATTAGTTATTTCTATGCTAGGAAAAATATTTGTGTCATCTAGAATAAATGATGTGATATTTACATTTTTTGTGCTGGTCCTTAGTCTAATTTTAGCTTGGATTATTAATAAATTAGTTAATAGAATTACAAAAAAAGTAAGTCTATTACAAAATCAAGAGTAAAGGAAATAAGTATGGAAAAAATTGTAGTTCAAGGTGGCGATAATCGTCTGGTAGGAAGTGTTACGATCGAAGGAGCAAAGAATGCAGTCTTGCCCTTGTTGGCAGCGACTATTCTAGCAAGTGAAGGAAAGACTGTTTTGCAGAATGTTCCTATCTTGTCAGATGTTTTCACTATGAATCAGGTGGTTCGTGGTTTGAATGCCAAGGTGGATTTTGATGAAGAAGCCCATCTTGTCGAAGTGGATGCGACTGGCGACATCACTGAGGAAGCTCCTTACAAGTATGTCAGCAAGATGCGTGCATCTATCGTTGTCTTGGGGCCAATCCTAGCCCGTGTAGGTCATGCTAAGGTATCCATGCCAGGTGGTTGTACGATTGGTAGCCGTCCTATTGATCTTCATTTGAAGGGTCTAGAAGCTATGGGGGCTAAGATTAGTCAGACAGCTGGGTATATCGAAGCCAAGGCTGATCGCTTACATGGGGCCCATATCTATATGGACTTCCCAAGTGTTGGTGCAACGCAGAACTTGATGATGGCAGCGACTCTGGCTGATGGGGTGACAGTGATTGAAAATGCTGCGCGTGAGCCTGAGATTGTGGACCTAGCCATTCTCCTAAATGAAATGGGAGCCAAGGTCAAAGGGGCTGGTACAGAGACCATTACCATTACTGGTGTTGAGAAACTTCACGGTACGAATCACAATGTGGTCCAAGACCGTATCGAAGCTGGAACCTTTATGGTGGCTGCTGCCATGACTGGTGGTGATGTCTTGATTAAAGATGCTGTTTGGGAGCATAACCGTCCCTTGATTGCCAAATTGCTTGAAATGGGAGTGGAAGTGACAGAGGAGACTGAAGGAATTCGAGTTCGCTCTCAACTAGAAAATCTAAAAGCTGTCCATGTGAAAACCTTGCCTCATCCAGGATTTCCAACAGATATGCAGGCTCAATTTACAGCCTTGATGACCGTTGCAAAAGGGGAATCAACTATGGTGGAGACAGTTTTCGAAAATCGTTTCCAACATTTAGAAGAAATGCGCCGCATGGGCTTGCACTCTGAGATTATCCGTGATACGGCACGTATTGTTGGTGGACAGCCTCTGCAGGGAGCAGAAGTTCTTTCAACTGACCTTCGTGCCAGCGCAGCCTTGATTTTGACAGGTTTGGTAGCACAAGGAGAAACTGTGGTCGGTAAATTGGTTCACTTGGATAGAGGTTACTACCGTTTCCATGAGAAGTTGGCACAGCTAGGTGCTAAGATTCAGCGGATTGAGGCAAGTGATGAAGATGAATAAGAAATCAAGCTACGTAGTCAAGCGTTTACTTTTAGTCATTCTGGTACTGATTTTAGGCCTCCTAGCCCTAGGAATCGGCTTAATGGTAGGTTATGGAATCTTGGGCAAGGGTCAAGATCCATGGGCTATCCTGTCTCCAGCAAAATGGCAGGAATTGATTCATAAATTTACAGGAAATTAGGCTGGGAGACCAGCCTTTTTATAAAGATAAGGAGAAATATGAACAAAAAAACAAGACAGACACTAATCGGACTGCTAGTGTTATTGCTTTTATCTGCGGGAAGCTATTATATCAAGCAGATGCAGCCGACAGCTAATAGTCCCAAAACCAAGCTTAGTCAGAAAAAACAAGCGTCTGAAGCTCCTAGTCAAGAATTGGCAGAAAGTGTCTTAACAGATGCAGTCAAAAGCCAAATAAAAGGGAGTCTGGAGTGGAATGGCTCAGGTGCTTTTATCGTCAATGGCAATAAAACAAATCTAGATGCCAAGGTTTCAAGTAAGCCCTACGCTGATAATAAAACAAAGACAGTGGGCAAGGAAACAGTGCCAACCGTAGCAAATGCCCTCTTGTCTAAGGCTACTCGTCAGTACAAGAATCGTGAAGAAACTGGGAATGGTTCGACTTCATGGACTCCTCCAGGCTGGCATCAGGTTAAGAATCTAAAGGGTACTTATACCCATGCGGTCGATAGAGGTCACTTGTTAGGCTATGCCTTAATCGGTGGTTTGGATGGTTTTGATGCCTCGACAAGCAATCCTAAAAACATTGCTGTTCAAACAGCATGGGCAAATCAGGCTCAAGCCGAGGATTCGACTGGTCAAAACTACTATGAAAGCATGGTGCGTAAGGCCTTGGATAAAAACAAGCGTGTCCGTTACCGTGTAACTCTTTATTATGCTTCAAACGAGGATTTAGTTCCTTCAGCTTCACAGATTGAAGCCAAGTCTTCAGACGGAGAATTGGAATTTAATGTTCTAGTTCCCAATGTTCAAAAAGGACTTCAACTGGATTACCGAACTGGAGAAGTAACTGTAACTCAGTAAAAGATAAGATAAACTCCTATGTCACTTGTGGATGTAGGGGTTATTTTTTGGACAATTTAAGTAGAACTAGAATAGATACTGAGAAAAAATAATATGTACTGGACTATATTTTGTGATATAATAAAGGATAAGATACTATTTTAGGAGAAGAACTATGGAAGACCCAAGTAGTCAGAATTTGTTGCTACAATTAGTTTTATTGTTTATCTTGACGGTGTTAAATGCCTTTTTCTCAGCCACAGAAATGGCCATGGTTTCACTTAACCGTGCGCGGGTTGAACAAAAGGCAGAAGAAGGAGATAGACGCTATATCCGTCTGCTGAAGGTACTAGAAAATCCTAATCACTTTTTATCAACCATTCAAGTAGGGATTACCCTGATTACGATCTTATCAGGGGCGAGTTTGGCAGACACTCTGGGACGAGAAATTGCATCTTGGCTGGGAAATGGTGAAACAGCTTATGCCGTTGCAAGTTTTCTGTCTTTAGCATTTTTGACTTATATTTCCATCGTTTTTGGGGAATTGTATCCTAAGAGAATCGCTCTTAATCTAAAGGATGCCTTGGCGATTCGTACAGCGCCAGTTATTATTGGACTGGGAAAACTAGTTAGTCCCTTTGTTTGGCTCTTATCTGCATCTACCAATCTCTTGAGTCGCTTGACTCCGATGACCTTTGACGATGCTGATGAAAAAATGACCCGTGATGAAATTGAGTACATGCTGACAAATAGTGAAGAAACACTAGATGCTGACGAAATTGAGATGTTACAAGGGATTTTTTCACTAGATGAACTGATGGCCAGAGAAGTCATGGTTCCTCGAACGGATGCCTTTATGGTCGATATTCAGGATGATAGTCAAACCATCATCCAAAGTATTTTAAAACAAAATTATTCTCGTATCCCTGTCTATGATGGAGACAAGGATAACGTGATTGGCATCATTCACACCAAGAGTCTCCTTAAGGCGGGCTTTGTGGAGGGTTTTGACAATATTGTTTGGAAGAAAATCTTACAAGATCCACTTTTTGTTCCTGAAACTATTTTTGTGGATGACTTGTTAAAAGAATTGCGCAATACCCAAAGACAAATGGCAATCTTGCTAGATGAATACGGTGGGATGGCTGGTTTGGTGACCCTAGAAGACC
This sequence comes from Streptococcus mitis, assembly GCF_047464945.1. Taxonomy (GTDB): domain Bacteria; phylum Bacillota; class Bacilli; order Lactobacillales; family Streptococcaceae; genus Streptococcus; species Streptococcus mitis_EA. The sequence goes on from NZ_JASHAX010000006.1 coordinate 15,487, forward strand.
TCTTAGAGGAAATCGTTGGGGAAATCGATGACGAAACAGATAAGGCTGAAATCGAAGTTCATCAAATCGGAGAAGATACTTATATTGTTCAAGGTACCATGAATCTCAATGATTTTAATGACTACTTTGATGTTGAACTGGCAAGTGATGACGTTGATACCATCGCTGGTTATTATTTGACAGGAGTTGGGACCATTCCAACGACTGAGAAACTCAGTTATGAATTAGTCAGCCAAAACAAACAGCTTATCCTAACCAATGATAAAGTGAAAAATGGACGTGTTACCAAGGTAAAAGTCCAAATCACAGAAGTCGAAATAGAAGAAGAAACAGAGTAAATTAGAGGCTTTTGTCATCATGAGTGACAAAGCTTTTTTCAGTTGTTTTAAAAGGGAATAGTATCCTCGAAAAACTCAGCCCCAACCTTGCCCCAAAAGTTTTTTAAAGTTATACGTATTTATTCGAGGAAAAAGAAAAAAGCCCTTTAAATTGGGCTTTCTGTCTTGATAAATTCCGATAAATTCGGTATTGAAAGGCGGTAGACGGATTTGAACCGACGATCAAGCTTTTGCAGAGCCGTGCCTTACCACTTGGCTATACCGCCTTAACGTTTATTATTATACCTTGAAAATGGTTTTCAGTCAATAGCTTTTTCAGATTTTTTGTGTCAATAAGCCTAAATATTCTGAAAATTCGTTTACTTTTCTTGAAATCTATGATATAATTGATGATAACCTATACTTTATTTATAAGAGGAGTAAATAAATGAAAAAAAGTCAAGTGCTTGCTGTAGCGGGAGCTACCTTATTAGCGTCAGGAGTTCTAGCTGCGTGTTCAAACACTAGTTCAAATAATGCTAAATTAGCAAAAGATTACCAATATGTTTATCAAACAGATCCAGAAACTTTGGATTATATCGTCAGCAATATCGATTCAACATCTTTCGTCACAACAAATGCTGTAGATGGTTTGTTGGCTAACGATAAATATGGTAATCTGGTTCCTTCTATTGCTGAATCATGGACAGTTTCAAAAGATGGTTTGACTTATACTTATAAAATCCGTAAGGATGCTAAATGGGTAACTGCAGAGGGAGAAGAGTACGCTCCTGTCACTGCTAAAGACTTCGTTACTGGTTTGAAACATGCTGTAGATGGAAAATCAAAAGGACTTTCAATCGTTAGCTCTTCTATTAAGGGATTAGAAGCCTATATCAAGGGTGAAACAAGCGATTTTTCAACCGTTGGAGTAAAAGCGCTTGATGATCAAACACTAGAATATACCTTGAACCAGCCAGAAACTTTCTGGAATGACAAGACAACTAGTGGTGTGTTGATGCCGGTTAATGAAGAATTCTTAACTTCAAAAGGGGAAGGTTTTGGTGCCCCAACAGATGCTAACTCTATTCTTTATAACGGTCCATTTGTCTTGAAGGCTGTAACTCCTAAATCATCTATCGAGATGGCTAAAAATGACGCTTACTGGGACAAAGAAAATGTAAAAATTGAGAACGTTAAGTTCACTTTCTGGGATGGTAAGGATCAAGATGTAATTGCCAAAGGTTTTTCTGATGGTCAATATAGCAAGGCTCGTATCTTCCCTACAAGTTCTACATATGAAAAATATGCAGCTGACTTCAAAGATAACATTTACTTTAATGAACCAGGAGCGGGTGTTGCAACTGTCAGCTTGAACTATGGCCGTACAACCTATAACCACACTGCCAAAACAAGTGATGCTCAAAAGACATCTACTCAGAAAGCATTGCTAAACAAGGAATTCCGTCAAGCCTTGAACTTTGCTGTCGATCGCAATTCTTACTCAGCTCAAACAAATGGTACTGATGGAGCTGCAGTAGCCATCCGTAATACATTTGCACCATATAATCTTCAAGTTGGTAAGAAAACATTTGGTGAATTGGTACAAGATAGCTTGGCTAAGACAAATTCTTCTACTTGGTCAAACGTGTCTCTAGCAGATTCTCAAAATGGCCTTTACAATGAAGAAAAAGCTAAAGAAGTCTTTGCTAAAGCTAAATCAAGCTTGCAAGCTGAAGGTGTTGAATTCCCAATCCACTTGGATGCCTTGGTTATCCAAGAATCAACAGCGGTTGTAAACCGTGTTCAATCATTGAAACAATCAATTGAAAAAGTATTGGGTTCAGATAATGTTGTTGTAGACTTACAACAAATGACTCAAGCAGAAGCTTTACCAATTTCATTTAGCGCTCCAACAGCTAAAGAACAAGACTGGGATATCCATACCTTGCTAGGATGGAACCCTGACTATCAAGATCCTTCTACTTTCTTGGATCAATTCGTCCTTAAGGGAGGAAGTACTCGTCTTTACCTTGGTATTGACCAAAACACAGATGCATCAGTAGTAAGCAAACTTGGTTTAGCTGACTATGGAAAATTACTTGATGACGCAAACAGCGAAAACCAAGATGTTCAAAAACGTTATGAAAAATACGCGGTAGCACAAGCTTGGTTGACTGACAATGCTTTGACAATTCCAGTAATGGCTTCTCCTAAAGAAACAGCCGTTTCATATGTTTCAAAAGTTCTACCATTTAGCTCTTCATATTCTGTAGCCGGCCTTAAAGGTGAAAATTCAGGCTACTTGAAGTACACTGAAGTTGGTGAAAAAGCAATCACCAAAGAAGAGTATGAAAAAGCTCGTGAAAAATGGTTGAAAGAAAAGACTGAGTCAAACGAGAAAGCTCAAAAAGAATTGGCAAGTCATGTGAAGTAAATAATTTTCAATAGAACTTTCTCTCCATGAGGAGAAGGTTCTTTTGGGATTTTTAAAGGAAATGATATGAAAAAATATATTTTTATGCGTGTTTTGCGGTCATTGGTTTCTATCTTCTTAGTAACAACCTTGACTTACACGATTATCTATACAATGGTTCCTCGAAAATTGATTTTCAAACAGGATACCAACTACAACAAGATTGCGACAACGGCTGATAAACGTGATAACTATGAGAATACTGTTTATGAGCGTATGGGCTATATCGAGTACTACGATACCAAAGAGTTGCAAGAAAAAGCTAGCCAGATGGATGCTTCTGTAACCGTTGAAGCTAATGACACCAACAAGGCTATCTACGAAAAATACATCAAACAAATCGGTCATGGTTGGACCTTGGGGGAATTTACTGAAAGTGGCCAATTCTACGCTACTCGTGAAATCCCGATTTTTGAACGTGTTTTTCACTTCTATGCTAACTTGATTGACATTGACCATACAAATAAAATTCAAGACCCTGAGAATCCAGACTTGAAACGTTACCTTCGTTTTGAAAATGATCCAGCTATCGGATGGTCCTTGGTTGGTTCAGGAACTAAACACAAATATCTCTTGTACTTCAACAGTCAGTTCCCATTTGTGCATCAAAACTTTGTGAACATTAATTTAGGTGACTCTTATCCAACCTATGCTAATAGCCCTGTTTTACAGGTTATTACTCAAGGACAAGGGCAAACAAAAACATCTCAAGTTCAGTTCCCAACAGGTAAGAAAACTTCTTCTGTAAATATTTACTCAAGAACCTACAAATCACCTAGTCAGGCTGACTCTCGTGAAGTGGCTAACTATGGGAAAGATGATCCATATACTGCAACTGAAAGTAACTACCAATATCCTTCTATGATTGCTAGCTCTGCAGTCGTTGGATTGATTGGTTTGGTGATTTCTTATGCGATTGCCGTGCCACTTGGTTCAGCTATGGCTCGCTTCAAGAATACTTGGATTGATAGCTTTTCAACAGGGGCTTTGACCTTCTTGATGGCTCTTCCAACAATTGCCTTGGTTTATATCGTTCGTTTGGCTGGTTCTTCAATCGGTTTGCCAGATTCATTCCCTATCTTGGGTGCTGGAGATTGGCGTTCGTATGTTTTACCAGCAGTTATCCTTGGTTTGTTGGGTGCTCCTGGTACCGCTATTTGGATTCGTCGTTATATGATTGACTTGCAATCACAAGACTTTGTTCGTTTTGCTCGTGCAAAAGGTTTGTCTGAAAAAGAAATTTCAAACAAACACATCTTTAAAAATGCCATGGTTCCGCTGGTTTCAGGAATTCCTGGTGCTGTTATCGGGGTTATTGGTGGTGCAACCCTTACTGAAACAGTCTTCGCCTTCCCAGGTATGGGTAAAATGTTGATTGACTCTGTAAAAGCATCTAATAACTCTATGGTCGTAGGTCTTGTCTTCATCTTTACATGTATTTCTATCTTCTCACTTCTTTTGGGAGATATTTGGATGACGATTATTGATCCACGTATTAAATTGACTGAGAAAGGAGGCAAATAATGTCTACAATCGATAAAGAAAAATTTCAGTTTGTAAAACGTGACGATTTTGCCTCTGAAGCCATTGATGCGCCAGCTTATTCATACTGGGGTTCAGTGTTTAGACAATTTATGAAGAAAAAATCAACTGTAGTCATGTTGGGAATCTTGGTAGCTATCATTTTGATGAGTTTCATCTACCCAATGTTTTCTAAGTTTGATTTCAATGATGTCAGCAAGGTAAACGACTTTAGTGCTCGTTATATCAAGCCAAATGCTGAGCATTGGTTCGGTACAGACAGTAACGGTAAATCTCTCTTTGACGGTGTCTGGTTCGGAGCTCGTAACTCTATCCTCATTTCTGTGATTGCGACAGTGATTAACTTGGTTATCGGTGTTTTTGTCGGTGGTATTTGGGGAATTTCAAAATCAGTTGACCGCGTGATGATGGAAGTTTACAACGTCATCTCAAACATCCCATCTCTTTTGATTGTCATTGTCTTGACTTACTCAATCGGAGCTGGATTCTGGAATCTGATTTTTGCCATGAGTGTAACAACATGGATTGGGATTGCCTTCATGATTCGTGTGCAAATCTTGCGTTACCGTGATTTGGAATACAACTTGGCATCACGCACTTTGGGAACACCAACCTTGAAGATTGTTGCCAAAAATATTATGCCACAATTGGTATCTGTTATTGTGACAACCATGACTCAAATGCTTCCAAGCTTTATCTCATATGAAGCCTTCTTGTCATTCTTCGGTCTTGGATTACCGATTACCGTGCCAAGTTTGGGTCGTTTGATTTCGGATTATTCACAAAACGTAACAACTAATGCTTACTTGTTCTGGATTCCATTGACAACCCTTGTCTTGGTATCCTTGTCCCTTTTCGTAGTTGGTCAAAACTTAGCGGATGCTAGTGATCCACGTACACATAGATAGGAGTAGAAATGACAAAAGAAAAAAATGTAATTTTGACTGCTCGCGATATTGTCGTGGAATTTGACGTTCGTGACAAAGTATTGACAGCCATTCGCGGCGTTTCCCTTGAACTAGTTGAAGGAGAAGTATTAGCCTTGGTAGGTGAGTCAGGATCAGGAAAATCTGTTTTGACAAAGACCTTCACAGGTATGCTCGAAGAAAATGGTCGCATTGCTCAAGGAAGTATTGACTACCGTGGTCAAGATTTGACAGCCTTATCTTCTCACAAGGATTGGGAACAAATTCGTGGTGCTAAGATTGCGACTATCTTCCAAGATCCAATGACTAGTTTGGACCCAATTAAAACAATTGGTAGTCAGATTACTGAAGTTATTGTAAAACACCAAGGAAAAACAGCTAAAGAAGCAAAAGAATTGGCCATTGACTACATGAATAAGGTTGGGATTCCAGATGCAGATAGACGTTTTGATGAATACCCATTCCAATATTCTGGAGGAATGCGTCAACGTATCGTTATTGCGATTGCCCTTGCCTGCCGACCTGATGTCTTGATCTGTGATGAGCCAACGACTGCCTTGGATGTAACCATCCAAGCACAGATTATTGATTTGCTAAAATCTTTACAAAACGAGTACCATTTCACAACAATCTTTATCACCCACGACCTTGGTGTGGTAGCAAGTATTGCGGATAAGGTAGCGGTTATGTATGCAGGAGAAATCGTTGAGTATGGAACTGTTGAGGAAGTCTTCTATGACCCTCGCCATCCATATACATGGAGTCTCTTGTCTAGCTTGCCTCAGCTTGCTGATGATAAAGGGGAGCTTTACTCAATCCCAGGAACACCTCCGTCACTTTATACTGACCTGAAAGGGGATGCCTTTGCCTTGCGTTCAGACTATGCAATGCAAATTGACTTCGAACAAAAAGCTCCTCAATTCTCAGTATCAGAGACACATTGGGCTAAAACTTGGCTACTTCATGAGGATGCTCCAAAAGTAGAAAAACCAGCTGTGATTGCAAATCTCCACGATAAGATTCGTGAAAAAATGGGATTTGCCCATCTGGCTGACTAGGAGGAAGGAAATGTCTGAAAAATTAGTAGAAATAAAAGATTTAGAAATTTCCTTCGGTGAAGGAAGTAAGAAGTTTGTCGCGGTTAAAAATGCTAACTTCTTTATCAACAAGGGAGAAACTTTCTCGCTTGTAGGTGAGTCAGGAAGTGGGAAAACAACGATTGGTCGTGCTATCATCGGTCTAAATGATACTAGTAATGGGGATATCATTTTTGAAGGTCAAAAAATCAACGGGAAGAAGTCTCGTGAACAAGCTTCTGAGTTGATTCGTCGTATCCAGATGATTTTCCAAGACCCTGCAGCAAGTTTGAATGAACGTGCTACTGTTGATTATATTATTTCTGAAGGTCTTTACAATCACCGCCTGTTTAAGGATGAAGAAGAACGTAAAGAGAAAGTTAAAAATATTATCCGTGAAGTGGGTCTGCTTGCTGAGCATTTGACTCGTTATCCTCATGAGTTTTCAGGTGGTCAACGTCAACGTATCGGTATTGCACGTGCCTTGGTCATGCAACCAGACTTTGTTATTGCGGATGAGCCAATTTCGGCCTTGGACGTTTCTGTGCGTGCCCAAGTCTTGAACTTGCTCAAAAAATTCCAAAAAGAACTTGGTTTGACCTATCTCTTCATCGCCCATGACTTGTCGGTCGTTCGCTTTATTTCAGATCGTATCGCAGTTATTTACAAGGGTGTTATTGTAGAGGTTGCAGAAACAGAAGAATTGTTTAACAATCCAATTCACCCATATACTCAAGCCTTGCTTTCAGCGGTACCAATTCCAGACCCAATCTTGGAACGCAAGAAGGTCTTGAAGGTTTACGACCCAAGTCAACACGATTATGAGACTGATAAGCCATCCATGGTTGAAATCCGTCCAGGTCACTATGTTTGGGCTAACCAAGCCGAATTGGCACGTTACCAACAAGGACTAAACTAATAATGGTTTTATAATTTCCATGTCAATTTTTATGGGAATTATAAACCTTTTTTTGTTGGACTGATTTGAAAAACTTTGAAAGCGTTCTGAAAGAATTTTCGAAAGAAATAGAATTCTTAGAAAATCATTGAATTATAGTGAGATGAAATAAAATCTGAACAACTTTATTAGGAAAGTCAAATTCATTTCTAGAAAAGGTTTAGAAGTCGCGGCGTATTACTCTAGTTTCAATCTACTATAGTCTAATACTCTTCGAAAATCTCTTCAAACCACGTCAGCTCTATCTACCACCTCAAAATACTGTTTTGAGAAGCCTGCGGCTAGATTCCTAGTTTGCTTTTTGATTTTCATTGAGTATAATATCTACAATGTAAAAAACTCTAGCTATCAATTCATTGATAGTTAGAGTTTTTTCTATTCATATGATTTAAGGAGATTAAATAAGGCTTCTACTTCTGATGACGGTGTAGCTGATTTAAGGTAAGCGTAATAAACTGTAAAAGTTATCTTATCCTTCGGTATAAGAGGAATTTTTATTAAATCATCATCTTCATCAGAAAGTGCGATATCAGCCAGTAAACTAAGGCCAATCCCTTTCTTTAAAAGTTCTTTAAGGATGGCAATGTCATCAGTCTTAAAGAATATTTCTGCCTTGTTTTGATACTTTTGATTAAGCGTTTCAAAAGCTTTCAGGTGAACAAAGTGTTCGTCTAAGAGTATAAAGGATTGATCTGCTAATTCTTCAAAAGCGAGGGAAGGAGCAGTGGCAAAAGGATGGTTCTTAGATAAAACGACATACAGTTCTTTATGAAATAGCTCGTGTGACTCTATTGAAGGATAATTGAGTGGTTCAATTAAACCGAGTAGGCTTGCATTAAGGTCTCCCTTAAGGAGAAGGTTTAATAACTCTACGGAGCCACCACGGATAGGGCGTATCTTTTTTAAAAAATCGAATTTATCTTTTTCGTTTAAGGCAGCAAAGAGATACTGAATGATAATAGGAGGGAATCCTACAGTAGAGTATTGTGCCAAGGAGCGATTAATTTCTTTGCGAGTAGAAATGACCTCAGGTAAAATCAGTTCTGTATGCTTTAGAAGGATTTGTCCTTGAGGAGTTAGCTTGAAGGAACGATGCGAGGGGTCATGGTGAATCAATTTGCAGTTAAAGGATTCCTCTAAGCGCTTGATAGCATAAGAAATAGATGGTTGGCTGACTTTATGTTGTTTTGCTACTTCCGTATAGGATTGAAGCTGGCAGAGATCATAAAAATATTGTAGATCTTTTAAATTCATATGGGTTCACTTTCATTAGTTGGAGAAGGAAAATAAGTGGAAAACAGCAGATAAATAATTTTTATCCGTATCCTACAATTTGACTATACGAGTATTCACCAGTTAAAATGTAAGTGAGTCAGGGATCTCAAAGATTATCTAAGATACTTTCAAAAATGACCAACATTTTTTCTCGTTTATCAATAGGGAGCTGTTTAATCTTCATGTTGATTCTTTTGAGTGAAAGATTGTCACTCTTATCAGAGGTTGATTCAAGGCTATCAAAATTGAAAAATTCCTCTGGGGTCATTTCTAGGGCGTCAATCACTTTTTCAAGACTGTGAATGGTCAGATTCACATTTTGGTTTTCAAGTTGATTGATATACTTAAGCCCGAGTCCTGCTTGTTCCGAAAGTTCTTCCTGGCTCATTTTATTCTGTGTTCGAAAATATTTCACTTTTTGGGAAATATATTGTTGTAAATAGTTTTTAGTTGTCATATAAATAGAATACAAGTTTTATATGACAAAAAACACCTTAAAAAATACAAAGTATTACATAACATACCTAGATGATATTTATTTTAATTAGGATTGTCAATTTGTATGATTGGTTTATTTTACTCGAAACTTTTAGTAAAGAGAGATCATCGAGAGTTTGATGAGTTCAGAAATTTATAACATATGCGTATACAATTGTATTATTTAAACAACAACGTTTTACGAACAATTCGTTTCATGTGGTATAATATAAGTAAAAAGGAGCTTGCACTATGACTGCACATGATATTTTAAACAATCCTTTCCTCAATAAAGGTACTGCCTTTACCTTAGAGGAGCGAAAGGAACTAGGCCTTATTGGTTTACTGCCACCGTATGTTCAAACGATTGAAGAACAAGCGGCGCAAACTTATGCACAAATGCAAACAAAAGCCAATGATTTGGAAAAACGTCTTTTCCTAATGGAAATTTTTAATACCAACAGGACTCTTTTCTATTACCTCTTTTCTCAACATTTAGAAGAATTCAATCCAATTGTATATGATCCAACCATTGCAGATACGATTGAAGGCTATAGTGATCTTTTTGTAGTTCCCCAATATGCGGGATATCTTGATATTAATCATCCTGAAAATATTGAAGCTACTTTGAAAAACGCTGCCGGGGGTCGCGAGATTCGTCTCATTGTTGTAACAGATGCAGAAGGAATACTTGGAATTGGCGACTGGGGAACAAATGGTGTCGATATTTCTGTTGGGAAATTGATGGTCTATACGGGTGCTGCTGGAATTGATCCTTCAATGGTCCTTCCTTTAGTTATTGATGCAGGGACTAACCGTGAAGAACTTCGTAACAATCCTAATTACTTAGGAAATCGTCACGAACGGGTCCGCGGAGATCGTTACTACGACTTCATTGACCAATTTGTTCAAACAGCAGAACATCTCTTTCCTAAACTCTACCTTCACTGGGAAGACTTCGGCCGCTTGAATGCTGCCAATATTCTTGAAAAATACCGGAAACAAATTCCGACCTTTAATGATGATATTCAAGGTACAGGAATCGTTACCTTGGGTGGTATCTTCGGTTCGCTGGATATTAGTGGTGAAAAATTAACAGATCAAGTTTATCTCTGCTATGGTGGTGGTACTGCGGGTGCAGGAATTGCCTCTCGTATTCTTCGTGAAATGGTAAGTGAAGGTCTTTCTGAAGAAGAAGCCTATAAACGGTTCTTTATGGTTGATAAGCAAGGTCTTCTCTTTGATGACATGGATGACTTGACACCAGAGCAAAAACCATTTGCTAAGAAACGTGCTGACTTTAGTAATGCAGATAAGTTGACTGACCTGCTTGAAGTAGTGAAGACTGTGAAGCCAACCATTCTTGTAGGAACTTCAACTCAGCCTAATACCTTCACTAAAGAAATAGTAGAAGCTATGTGTGAAAACACAGAACGTCCAATGATCTTCCCTTTGTCAAATCCAACTAAATTGGCAGAAGCTAGTGCCAAAGATTTGATTGAATGGTCAGATGGCAAAGCTTTTGTCGCAACAGGAATTCCTGCTGATACGGTTTCTTATAAAGGTGTAGACTATGTGATTGGTCAAGCAAATAATGCCCTGATTTACCCAGGTCTTGGTCTAGGTATGCTGGCTTCTGAAGCAAGTCTTTTGACTGATGAAATGATTGGAGCAGCGGCGCATTCATTGAGTGGTATTGTCAATCCAGGCCAACCAGGAGCTCCTGTCTTGCCACCATTCAAGTATGTAGCAGATGTTTCTATTAAAGTAGCAGAAGCAGTCGCTAAAAAAGCACAAGAGCAAGGTCTTGCACGCGCTAAGGAAACAGATATGGCCAAAGCAGTTCGTGATTTGAAGTGGTATCCAGAGTATAAATAATTCATTTCTGCTGCTTATCCTCGGGATACTTGGCTTATTTTGGATATGTTAGCAATCTACAGAGTTGATAACCGAAAAGTAAAGAGATTGTCGTATTGACTATTGGTTTTAAACAGTATAAAATGACTGTCGATTTTTTGTCCGACTGCTAATAGTCAGTTTAATACTATACTAAAATCAAAACGCATTATATAATAGTGATATGAAATCAACCAAAGAAGAAATACAAGCCATCAAAACACTTTTAAAAGACTCTAGTACAACTAAATACCAAAAAAGTCTTCAAATCGTTCTATTTTGTCTAATGGGCAAATCTTTGAAATTATCCTAAAAGAATTGAAAGAATTATGAAAGAATTTTCGAAAAATTTTAAAAAATTCTGAAATATTCTTGACAGGTGATGAAAAAGGTGGTAAGATAGGAAACATCAAAAAAGAAAGCAGAAAAAGAAATGAATAAAAGACAAGCTGTAACAATGAATCAAAACTTTTACTTTAGCTACTTTAGATAGTGTTTGTAGACATGTCACCATGGATGCAAACAGTTCAAGCAATTTGTTTGTATCTATGTGGCTAAGATTTTTGATTGTGGTCCATATAGATGAATATCTAAATGGACTAGCCAAGTTATAACTTGTTAGATTATTTCAAGCATCCGTTTAGATATTATCTAGGCGGTTTTTTGTTTTATCTTTTCTGAGAAGGAGTTTCATTATGAAAGTTGTTCGAAAATTACTAGCCCCCCTCTTGGTAGTGGGGATCCTCTTGACCTCTCTGATCAGTTTGCATCAGTTGAAGGCAGATAAGAAAAAAGATGTATTTCGTATCGGTATTTCACAATTTATTACCCACCAGTCTCTAGACGCTACTAGAGAAGGTTTTGTGGATGAGCTGGCCAAGCAAGGCTATGTTGAAGGGAAAAATATCGAGATTGATTTGCAAAATGCACAGGGAGAACAACGAAATCTAAAAACCATTTCCCAGCAACTAGCAGAATCTAGTGATGTCGTTCTAGCCATCGCAACGCCTTCTGCTCAGAGTTTGGCTAATACAACACAAACGACACCTGTTATCTTTTCAGCGGTAACAGATCCTGTCAGTGCCAAGTTGGTTGAGTCAAGAGAGCATCCTGGGGGCAATGTGACTGGAACAAGTGACCAGTCATCAGATGCCATTTCAACCCAAATCAATTTGATAAAGAAAGTGTTGCCAAAAGCTAAAACGATTGGAATCCTCTATACTCAGAGCGAGCCAAACTCAGTTGTCCAAAAGGATGAAGCTAAGCGCCTTCTGGAAGAAAAAAGCTTTACCGTTGTTGAAAAAACAATCTTGGACAGTAACAACGTCAAGGCGGCAGCAGAAAGCTTGATGGCAGAGGTGGATATGGTTTTTGTACCAACGGATAATATCATTTCATCAACCATGGAAACAGTCAAGCAGGTTTCTATTAAACACAAGGTTCCAGTATTTGGTGGTTCAACAGAAATGATTGCTGTTGGTGGCTTGTATAACTACGGAACCAATTATGAAGAACTGGGACGACAGACAGCTCGCATGCTGATTCGTGTTTTAAAAGGTGAGAAGCCAGAAAATATAGCAGTTGAGTTGCCTGAAAAACTGGAATTGCATACCAATAAAGAAATGGCAGATGCACTAGGAATTGATATTAGTAAATTAGAGGGCAAGAAATAGGAGGTTTAAGATGAGTTTTGTATTATCTAGTTTATCAGAAGGTTTATTGTGGTCGATTATGGCGATTGGGGTCTACTTGACTTTCCGTATTTTGGATATTGCGGATATGACTGCTGAGGGAGCCTTTCCTCTGGGTGCAGCTGTCGTCGTATCACAGATACAGGCAGGGACAAATCCTTGGATTGCGACCTTACTTGCTTTGCTGGCAGGTATGGTAGCTGGTCTTGTATCAGGAATGCTCCACACCAAGATGAAAATTCCAGCTCTCTTGACAGGGATTGTAACCTTGACAGGGCTTTATTCAATCAATATTAAAATCATGGGAAGTGTGCCCAATCTTTCCTTGGGAGATTCTTCAACTGTCTTTAAACAATTGGCGAGCTTGGGGCTGACAACTGAAGAAGCTGTTTTTACGCTCAGCTTGGTTTGTCTCTTACTTGTTTGTTTGGTCTTGACTCTTTTGATGAAAACGGAGATTGGATTAGTCTTGCGTTCGACTGGGGACAATATTCCGATGAGTGAGGCCAATGGGGTCAATGTAGACACCATGAAGATTGTTGGTTACATGATTTCAAACGGCTTGATTGCCCTATGTGGTTCCTTGTTTGCCCAAAATGATGGATTTTCGGATGTGACTTCTGGGACAGGAACCATCGTTGTTGGTTTGAGTGCAGTGATTATTGCGGAAGTCTTGATACACGACTTGACCATTGGAGGCCGCTTATTATCTATTGGAATTGGCGCAATTGTTTACCGCTTGATTATTTTAAATATCTATGAAATTCCAAATCTAGATCAAAACCTGGTTCGTCTCTTTAATGCAATCTTGCTTGCCTTGGTTTTATTTGCACCAGAGTTGCAAAAGAGATTAAAGATTCGTGGTTTGAAACTGAGAAATGAATAGGAGGAAAAAGTTATGGCAAGTTTATTAACACTTGAAAATATTCACAAGACATTTGAAGCAGGGACGGTCAATGAGAACCATGTCCTCAAAGGATTAGATTTAGAGGTTGAAGAGGGAGATTTTATCTCTGTAATCGGTGGAAATGGAGCAGGTAAATCCACTTTGATGAATATCTTGGCTGGCAATCTATCGGTGGACGAAGGAGATCTTTTATTGGCAGGTAAATCCATTAAAAATCTGAGTGTCAGAAAGAGAGCCAAGGATATCGCCCGTGTTTTTCAGGATCCTAAGATGGGAACAGCTTCGCGTTTGACGATTGAGGAAAATATGGCTATTGCCTTGAGACGTGGGCAAAAGAGAGGGCTTGGTTGGGGCGTGAAGGAGAAGGATAGAATCCAGTTCCAAGAAGCCTTAAAAGAGTTGAATATTGGTCTTGAGAATCGCTTGAAAGTGGATACTCAATACCTTTCAGGAGGACAAAGACAGGCCTTGACCCTAGTCATGGCAGCCTTGGTGAAGCCCAAACTTTTGCTTCTGGATGAACATACTGCGGCACTTGACCCGAAAACGAGTCAAATGGTGATGGACTTGACGCAAAAGATTGTGGAAGCCCATCAGTTGACGACTTTGATGATTACCCATGATATGAACCATGCAATCGAGTACGGAAATCGTCTCATTATGCTCTATCAAGGAAAGATTGTGGTTGATGTTAAGGGAGAGGAGAAAAAGCATCTGACGGTTGAAGATCTCATGCATCTCTTCCAGAAAAATAGTGGCCAAAGCCTAGTTAGTGATGAATTGGTTTTGGGATAAAGAAAAAGGCTGAAATCTAGTGTTTCAGTCTTTTATTTCTTACGTTTTGCAAAATCGACAAATCGAAATTCTCGTGGGACACCTTATATCTACATGGGTGAGGAAATTGGCATGGTTGAACCTGACTATGATTCCATGGATGATTATGTGGATGTCGAATCGCTCAATGCTTATTAGATGCTCTTGAAAGAAGGGAAAAGCCAGCAAGAAGCTTTCAAGCTCATTCAGGCTAAGTCACGTGATAATTCACGAATCCCTATGCAGTGGGATGCTTCAGAAAATGCAGGATTTTCAACAGGTACTCCATGGTTGAAAGTTGGTAAATCCTATAAAGATATCAACGTAGAAAATGAAATTCAAGGTCCAATTTTCACCTTCTATCAAGACTTGATTCGACTGCGTAAGGAAATGCCAATCATTTCAGAAGGGAGTTACAAACCAGCCTTTGAAGATAGCCAGCAAGTCTACGCTTTTGAACGCCAGTATGAGGATCAAAAGTTACTAGTGCTCAATAACTTTTATGCCACAGAAGTGGAAATCGACTTACCAGAAGCCTACCAAAATGGACAAATTTTACTTTCTAACTATGAAGATGCAGAAGTATCTGAGAAAATTCTACTTAAACCGTATCAAACACTGGCTATCTATGTAAATTAATACTCTTCGAAAATCTCTTCAAACCGTGTCAGCTCTATCTGTCACCTCAAAACAGTGTTTTGAGCAACCTGCGCTAGCTTCCTAGTTTGCTCTTTGATTTTCATTGAGTATTACTCATAACCTTTTCGGTATTATGGTATTATCGTACCTTGGACGAAGTGAATGACGTAGCTCAGATGCATGCGCTAAGTCAAGAACGAAAACGTTGGATGCAATGGGATATTGGTATTAAAATATTAGGGCTCATCTTGTCCCTGACAATTTTTCTAGCAGGAGTGGACTTATCAGTCATAGTAAGGCTTTTGTTTATTGTTATTCCTAGACAAGTTGAAAAATAATGAGCCTTGCCCTCGTAATACGCAGACAAGGACTTCGCAGCCATAACAGCCAATCAGTGACACACTATTGCGACAGCTTCGACAATTTATACGACTTAAAAAACAAGAACACTTTGCCTTTATTAGAGTGTTTCTTGTAAAACAGAAGCATTATCTAGTTTCAAATACCACAGTTAGACAAACTTATGTTAAAATGACTGAGAGGGAATGTTTCCTAAGAGCAATCCTATCGATTCGCTATTGGAGGTATGATGGTACACTTAAAATTAGTAAAAAAAGAAATAGAGGCTGAAAAGCCAGCGTCTGTAGAAGCTTGGGTTATTTCTGTCAAATTTAGAAAAGGTTGCTACCGACATATACAGATTCCAAAAACAAAAACGTTAGCGGAACTAGCAGATGTTATTTTATGGAGTTTTGATTTTGAAAACGATCATGCTCATGCATTTTTCATGGATAATGTTGCGTGGAGTCATGCAGATTCTTACTTTCTTAGCTTTGTTAGTGACGATGTTGAAGAACGTTACACGGAAAATGTCTATCTGGATATCCTAAGTGTCAAACAAAAATTTAAGTTTATTTTCGACTTCGGTGATGAATGGCGTTTCGAATGTCAAGTGCTGAGAGAAATCGAGGCGGAAGACGAAGAAGCTTATCTCGTACGTTCGGTTGGAACGCCACCAGAACAATATCCAGATTATGATGGTTTTGACTATGAAGAATGGTAGAAATTGCTACATTGGATAAAGACAAACGTTATTATGATACACCGATTGAGGCACGAGCAAAACTATAGCGTGGGATTATTCCACAAGAGATTAAGAGTGTTTTTGGAAAAGTTATAATTTCAGTTTTGCTTTTAAGGAGCAGTTAGTAAGAAATACACAGAAGCTGATGGGGTATTGCTCTTAAGGCTTGGGAGACATCTTATCTTAACTGACTCTGTAATCTAAAAAAGTTCCCTTTTTTTTTCAGAAAAGCAGGGTTCTTTTTGCTGTCTATTCCATCCCTGAAAGTGTAGAACAAACTAGTCAGGGTGGCTAGTTTATGGTATAATGAAAGAGACTCAAAAAGAAACAGGAGAAAAATGATGGATTTACTATTAGCAATTGTATTGATTGTGCTAGCTTTTCTAGGAGGAGCTCTTGGAGGAATGTACTTGGTTCGTAAGCAAATTGAAAAAGAATTCGCTGACAACCCACGTTTGAATGCTGAAGCAGTTCGTACTCTTTTGAGTGCAAATGGTCAAAAACCAAGCGAAGCTAAGGTACAACAAGTTTACCACCAAATCATCCGCCAACAAAAAGCAGCCCTTGCTAACAATAAAAAGAAAAAATAAATAAGGAAAAGTCTGGGATGAAAGTTCCAGACTTCTCACTATGTTGGCTATGGTTTAGGGATAAGACTTTTTCCTTGCATTCTATTGATATTTGATTATGATTAAGAGAGATAGTCGTTTATTATGCTGTCCTTCAGTTCTTAAAGAAAAGTAATCATAATGAACTATCAATCAGAAAAAAGACTAGAAAGAAGACTGTATGGATAATCGACCAATTGGTTTTTTGGATTCGGGTGTTGGGGGCTTGACCGTTGTGCGCGAGCTCATGCGCCAGCTTCCCCATGAAGAAATCGTCTATATTGGAGATTCGGCGCGGGCGCCTTACGGGCCCCGTCCTGCTGAGCAAATTCGTGAATATACTTGGCAGTTGGTCAACTTTCTCTTGACCAAGGATGTCAAGATGATTGTCATTGCTTGTAACACTGCGACTGCTGTCGTCTGGGAAGAAATCAAGGCTCAACTAGATATTCCCGTCCTAGGTGTGATTTTGCCAGGAGCTTCAGCAGCCATCAAGTCCAGCCAAGGTGGGAAAATCGGAGTCATTGGAACACCCATGACGGTACAATCAGACATCTACCGTCAGAAAATCCATGATCTGGATCCGGACTTACAGGTGGAGAGTTTGGCCTGTCCCAAGTTTGCTCCCTTGGTGGAGTCTGGTGCCCTGTCAACCAGTGTCACCAAAAAAGTTGTTTACGAAACCCTGCGTCCCTTGGTTGGAAAGGTGGATAGCCTGATTTTGGGTTGTACCCATTATCCGCTGCTCAGACCTATTATTCAAAATGTCATGGGACCCAAGGTTCAGCTCATTGATAGTGGAGCAGAGTGCGTACGGGATATCTCAGTCTTACTTAATTATTTTGAAATCAATCGTGGTCGCGATTCCGGACCACTCCATCACCGTTTTTACACAACAGCCAGCAGCCAAAGTTTTGCACAAATTGGTGAAGAATGGCTGGAAAAAGAGATTCATGTGGAGCATGTAGAATTATGACAAATAAAATTTATGAATACAAGGATGAACAGGACTGGTATGTCGGGTCCTATGGTATTTTTGGTGGCGTCCGGACGTTGACGGATGATGACTTGGATTTTCCTCTATTAGAGTTTGCCCAAAGATTTCGAGATGAGGATCGAGGTTTTCCTATTTCTGTGATTGTTTTACGCTATGGTTCTCTCTACCGTTTATGGTCTTTTGTGGTAGATATCCTCAACCAAGAAATGGGACGAAATTTGGAAATTATACAACGTCAGGGGGCTTTTCTCTTAGTTGAAAATGGGCAACTCTTGTATGTGGAATTGCCCAAAGAAGGGGTCAATGTTCATGATTTCTTTGAGACAAACAAGGTTAGAGAAACCCTGTTGATTGCGACTCGTAACGAGGGCAAGACCAAGGAATTTCGAGCTATCTTTGACAAGCTAGGCTATGATGTGGAAAATCTCAATGACTATCCTGACCTACCTGAAGTAGCAGAAACAGGTATGACCTTCGAAGAAAACGCTCGCCTCAAGGCGGAAACCATTTCCCAATTAACGGGCAAGATGGTTCTGGCAGATGATTCGGGGCTCAAAGTCGATGTTCTAGGTGGCTTGCCAGGTGTCTGGTCAGCTCGTTTCGCAGGTGTGGGAGCTACTGACCGTGAAAACAATGCTAAACTTTTGCACGAATTGGCCATGGTCTTTGAACTCAAGGACCGCTCGGCTCAATTCCACACAACTCTAGTCGTAGCCAGTCCAAACAAGGAAAGTTTGGTTGTGGAAGCAGACTGGCCTGGCTACATTAACTTTGAAGCTAAGGGTGAAAATGGCTTTGGCTATGATCCTCTCTTCCTAGTGGGAGAGACAGGCAAATCATCAGCCGAATTAACCCTGGAAGAAAAAAATAGCCAATCTCACCGTGCCTTAGCCGTTAAGAAACTTTTGGAGGTATTTCCATCATGGCAAAGCAAACCATCATTGTAATGAGCGATTCCCATGGCGATAGCTTGATTGTGGAAGAAATCCGTGATCGCTATGTGGGCAAAGTTGACGCCGTTTTTCATAACGGAGATTCTGAAATGCGTCCCGATTCTCCCCTTTGGGAAGGCATCCGTGTTGTTAAAGGGAACATGGACTTCTACGCCGGCTACCCAGAACGTTTGGTGACTGAGCTTGGTTCGACCAAGATTATTCAAACCCATGGTCACTTGTTTGACATCAATTTCAACTTTCAAAAGTTGGACTACTGGGCTCAGGAGGAAGAGGCTGATATTTGCCTCTATGGTCACTTGCATGTGCCAAGTGCTTGGATGGAAGGCAAGACCCTCTTTCTAAATCCAGGTTCCATCAGTCAACCACGTGGTACCGTCAGAGAATGTCTTTATGCTCGTGTGGAAATTGATGACAGTTATTTCAAAGTGGACTTTTTGACACGAGACCATGAGGTGTATCCGGGATTGTCCAAGGAGTTTAGCCGATGATTGCCAAGGAGTTTGAGACTTTCTTGTTGGGGCAAGAGGAAACTTTTTTGACCCCCGCTGAAAATCTAGCTGTGTTGATTGATACCCACAATGCAGATCATGCGACCCTCTTGCTCAGTCAGATGACCTATACCCGTGTTCCCGTTGTGACAGATGAAAAACAGTTTGTTGGGACGATTGGGCTCAGAGATATTATGGCTTATCAGATGGAGCATGACTTGAGTCAAGAAATCATGGCGGATACGGACATTGTTCATATGACCAAAACGGACGTAGCGGTTGTTTCGCCAGATTTTACCATTACAGAGGTCTTGCACAAGCTGGTAGATGAGTCTTTCTTGCCAGTTGTGGATGCGTCAGGGATTTTCCAAGGGATTATCACGCGCAAGTCTATCCTCAAGGCAGTCAATGCCCTCTTGCATGACTTTAGTAAGGAATATGAGATTCGATGCAAATGAGAGCCAGGATTTCAGCCTTTTTAGAGGAGAAGCAGGGCTTATCTGCCAATTCCAAGCAGTCCTATAAGTATGATCTGGAACAATTTTTAGATTTGGTAGGCGAGCGGATTTCTGAGACTAGTCTCAAGATTTACCAAGCCCAGCTAGCTAATCTAAAAATCAGTGCCCAGAAGCGAAAGATTTCGGCCTGTAATCAATTTCTCTACTTTCTCTATCAAAAAGAAGAAGTGGATAGCTTTTATCGTTTGGAATTAGCTAAACAAGCTGAAAAGAAGACAGTAAAGCCAGAATTGTTAAACCTAGACTCTTTTTGGCAGGAAAGTAATTATCCAGAGGGGCGTTTACTGGCTCTACTTATCTTGGAAATGGGGCTCTTGCCGAGTGAGATTTTAGCTCTCAAGGTTGCGGACATCAATCTGGACTTTCAGGTGTTGCGAATCCAGAAGGCTTCCCAACAGAGGATTGTCACCATTCCTACAACCTTGCTTTCAGAGTTGGAACCCTTGATGGGCCAGACCTACCTCTTTGAAAGGGGAGGGAAAGCCTATTCTCGTCAGTGGGCCTTTCGTCAGTTAGAGTCCTTTGTTAAGGAGCAGGGTTTCCCAGCCTTATCAGCCCAAGTCTTGCGGGAACAGTTCATTCTAAGACAAATAGAAAACAAGGTCGATTTGTACGAAATTGCAAAAAAATTAGGATTAAAAACAGTCCTGACCATAGAAAAATATAGATAATGGATATTAAATTAAAAGATTTTGAAGGGCCCCTGGACTTGCTCTTGCACCTGGTTTCTAAGTACCAGATGGATATCTACGATGTGCCTATCACAGAAGTCATCGAACAGTATCTAGCCTATGTCTCAACCCTGCAGGCCATGCGTCTGGAAGTGACGGGTGAGTACATGGTTATGGCCAGTCAGCTCATGCTGATTAAGAGCCGCAAGCTTTTGCCAAAGGTAGCAGAAGTGACAGACTTGGAGGATGACCTGGAGCAGGATCTTCTCTCTCAAATCGAAGAATACCGCAAGTTCAAGCTCTTGGGTGAGCACTTGGAAGCCAAGCACCAAGAACGGGCCCAGTACTATTCCAAAGCACCGACAGAGTTGATTTACGAAGATGCGGAGCTCGTGCATGACAAGACGACCATTGACCTCTTTTTGGCTTTTTCAAATATCCTAGCCAAGAAAAAAGAGGAGTTCGCACAGAATCACACGACTATCCTGCGGGATGAGTATAAGATTGAGGACATGATGGTCATCGTGAAAGAGTCCTTGACTGGACGAGATCAATTGCGCTTGCAGGATTTGTTTAAGGAAGCCCAGAATGTCCAAGAGGTCATCACCCTCTTTTTGGCAACCCTAGAGTTAATCAAAACCCAGGAGTTGATCCTCGTGCAAGAGGAGAGTTTCGGAGATATTTATCTCATGGAAAAGAAGGAAGAAAGTCAAGTGGCTCAAAGCTAGACTTGATAGAGAGGAAAGATGAGTACTTTAGCAAAAATAGAAGCGCTCTTGTTTGTAGCGGGTGAAGATGGGATTCGGGTCCGTCAGTTAGCTGAACTCCTCTCTCTGCCACCGACAGGCATCCAACAGAGTTTAGAAAAATTAGTCCAGAAGTATGAAAAGGACACTGATTCCAGTTTGGCTCTGATTGAGACAGGGGGAGCTTATAGATTGGTGACCAAGCCTCAATTTGCAGAGATTTTGAAGGAATACTCTAAGGCACCTATCAACCAGAGTTTATCTCGGGCTGCCCTTGAGACCTTGTCCATCATTGCCTACAAGCAGCCCATCACACGGATAGAGATTGATGCCATCCGTGGGGTCAACTCGAGTGGAGCCTTGGCAAAGTTGCAGGCCTTTGACTTGATACGAGAAGACGGGAAAAAAGAAGTGTTGGGTCGTCCCAACCTCTATGTGACTACGGATTATTTCCTAGATTACATGGGGATAAACCATTTAGAAGAATTACCAGTGATTGATGAGCTTGAGATTCAAGCCCAAGAAAGCCAATTATTTGGTGAAAGGATAGAAGAAGATGAGAATCAATAAGTATATTGCCCACGCAGGTGTGGCCAGTAGGAGAAAAGCAGAAGAGTTGATCAAGCAAGGCTTGGTGACGGTTAACGGCCAAGTGGTACGTGAACTAGCAACCACTATCAAGTCAGGCGACAAGGTCGAAGTTGAAGGCCAGCCTATCTACAACGAAGAAAAGGTCTATTATCTGCTTAACAAACCACGCGGTGTCATTTCCAGTGTGACAGATGACAAGGGCCGCAAGACTGTTGTGGACCTCTTGCCCAATGTCAAAGAGCGTATTTACCCTGTGGGTCGTTTGGACTGGGATACATCAGGTGTCTTGATTTTGACCAATGATGGGGACTTTACGGATGAAATGATTCACCCTCGTAATGAGATTGACAAGGTTTATGTCGCGCGTCTTAAAGGTGTGGCCAATAAGGACAATCTCCGCCCCTTGACCCGTGGACTTGAGATTGATGGCAAGAAAACCAAGCCAGCTGTCTATGAGATTCTCAAAGTGGACCCAGTTAAAAACCGCTCTGTGGTGCAGTTGACTATCCATGAAGGGCGTAACCACCAGGTTAAAAAGATGTTTGAAGCTGTTGGTCTCCAAGTGGACAAGTTGTCACGGACTCGTTTTGGACATCTAGACTTGACAGGACTCCGTCCAGGAGAATCCCGTCGTCTTAATAAAAAAGAAATCAGCCAACTACATACCATGGCTGTAACCAAGAAATAATGAAACGAATTTTAATAGCGCCTGTGCGCTTTTACCAACGGTTTATCTCGCCAGCCTTTCCCCCCTCTTGTCGCTTTGAGCCTACTTGTTCCAATTACATGATTCAGGCTATTGAAAAACATGGCTTTAAGGGTGTCTTGATGGGCTTGTCTCGGATTTTACGTTGCCATCCCTGGTCGAAAACAGGCAAGGACCTCGTCCCAGACCACTTTTCTTTAAAGAGAAATGCAAAATAATACTCAATGAAAATCAGAGAGCAAATTAGGAAACTAGTCGCAGGTTGCTCAAAACAGTGTTTTTAGGTTGTGGATAGAACTGACGAAGTCAGCTCAAAACACTGTTTTGAGGTTGTAGATGAAACTGACGAAGTCAGTAACCATACCTACGGAAAGGCGACGTTGACGTGCTTTGAAGAGATTTTCGAAGAGTATAAATTGGATTCTAATATATAAAACACAGATAGATGATACTTGGTATTTATCAAGTGCCATCTATCTGTGTTTTTATTTATGATTGATGTTTCTGCTATTTATTCCAAAATGTTTTTGCTTTCTTTAACACGCCAATGATAATCCGATAAAATAATATCTTCAAGGGAGTAGCTAGCCTTCCAATCAAGATATTGTTTAGCTTTTGAGGCGTCTGCTAGGACGCTAGCTGGGTCACCAGCACGACGCGCAACAATCTCGTGTGGGATTTTTTGATTCAGTAATTCTTCAGCAGTTTTAAAGATTTCTTTGACGGTATAGCCTTTTTCAGTTCCTAAGTTAAAGATTTGAGAAGAACTGTCTTCTTGAAAGAGGTAATTCATCCCTTTAACGTGAGCCTGTGCAAGATCCAAGACATGAATGTAATCTCGAATACATGAACCATCACGTGTATCATAGTCATCTCCAAATATTTTTAGGCTATCATTTTGTCCTAATGCGGTCTTGTTGATATTTGGAATGATATGAGTTGGATTTTTCACGCGCAGACCGTTTGAAGCATCCATTTCAGCCCCAGCAACATTAAAGTAACGGAAAATAACATATTTCCAATCGTAGCGATTGGCCATCCAGTAAATCATTCGTTCACCCATCAGTTTTGTTTCTGCATAAGGGTTGACAGGGTCGAGCAGGGTATCTTCAGTTGCAGGCTTGTCAATACAGTTATTACCATAGAGGGAAGCAGTCGAAGAGAACATGATTTTTTGAATACCAACTTCAGATAAGACTTTGAGAACTTGGTTCATACCAGCAACATTGGCAGTGAAGTATTTGCTTGGGTTTTCAATGCTTTCGCTTACAACAATTTCACCTGCACAATGAAGAACAGCATCAATCTGATTTTCTTCTAAGTAAGCCTTTAAGGCGCTAGCATCATAAACATCCAGTTGTTTAAAGCTAGCACGACTATCCACAGCCGCTCGATTTCCTGTAGAGAGATTATCTAGAACATGTACCTGATAGCCAGCATTTAAAAGAGCTTTAACGGTATGGGAGCCAATGTAGCCAGCTCCACCTGTAACAAGAATTGTTTTGGTCATGATTTTTTCCTTTACCTATTTTTGTACTATTTTAAAGAAATAAGAAGGCGAAGTCAACTGTTTTCTGCAAATTTCATGAAAAAATTTAACAAATATAACATTGAATTGTTTTTTGTTTGGGAATTCATATTTGCGTTGATATTAAAATGTGTCTTAGCTTTCATCACATATACAAGAGAATACTATCCTTTTCTACTATACAGCTAGAATGAGATACTAACTTAGAAATCCACCTTCCCGCTATCCTTCTCCTATAAAAAGTGGTAAAATGGATGAAAGAAAGAAGGAACTGAAATGACAACATTATTTTCAAAAATCAAAGAAGTAACAGAACTTGCTGCTATCTCAGGTCATGAAGCACCTGTCCGTGCTTATCTTCGTGAAAAGTTAACACCGCACGTGGATGAAGTGGTGACAGATGGCTTGGGTGGTATTTTCGGAATTAAACATTCAGAAGCTGCAGATGCACCGCGTGTCTTGGTCGCTTCTCACATGGATGAAGTTGGTTTTATGGTTAGTGAGATTAAGCCAGATGGTACCTTCCGTGTGGTAGAAATCGGTGGTTGGAATCCTATGGTGGTTAGCAGCCAACGTTTCAAACTCCTGACTCGTGACGGTCGTGAAATTCCTGTGATTTCGGGTTCTGTCCCTCCACATTTGACTCGTGGTAAGGGCGGACCAACCATGCCTGCTATTGCAGATATCGTCTTTGATGGTGGTTTTGCGGATAAGGCTGAGGCAGAAAGCTTTGGCATCCGTCCTGGCGACACCATCGTACCAGATAGCTCTGCAATCTTGACAGCCAATGAAAAAAATATCATCTCAAAAGCTTGGGACAATCGCTACGGTGTTCTTATGGTTAGCGAGTTGGCGGAAGCTCTGTCAGGTCAAAAACTCGGAAATGAACTCTATCTTGGCTCTAACGTCCAAGAAGAGGTTGGTCTTCGTGGTGCCCATACTTCCACAACCAAGTTTGACCCAGAAGTCTTCCTCGCAGTTGACTGTTCACCAGCAGGTGATGTCTATGGTGGTCAAGGCAAGATTGGGGATGGAACCTTGATTCGTTTCTACGATCCAGGTCACTTGCTTTTACCAGGCATGAAGGATTTCCTTTTGACAACAGCTGAAGAAGCTGGTATCAAGTACCAATACTACTGTGGTAAAGGCGGAACGGACGCTGGTGCAGCCCATCTGAAAAATGGAGGTGTTCCTTCTACAACTATCGGTGTCTGCGCTCGTTATATCCACTCTCACCAAACCCTCTACGCTATGGATGACTTCTTAGAAGCGCAAGCTTTCTTGCAAGCCTTGGTGAAGAAATTGGATCGTTCAACGGTTGATTTGATTAAAAATTATTAAACCATAAGGGAGGTGGTAGGGATGGTAGAACCAAATCTAGAAAGCCTTATAAAAGATCTTTATAATCATGCTCGCCATGATTTGAGTGAAGATTTAGTTGCTGCTCTCCTAGAGACTGCTAAAAAACTACCTGCTACAAATGAGCAATTGCTGGCAGTCCGTCTCTCAGGACTGGTCAATCGTGAATTGCTCAAGAATCCCAGACATCCGGCACCTGAGTTGCTCAACTTGGCTCGCTTTATCAAAAGAGAAGAAGCTAAGTACAGAGGAACTGCGGCTTCTGCGCTTATGTACGGGGAGCTCTTTAAAATGCTTTGATTCCATTGTGGATCAAAGCATTTTTTATATGGTAGAAAAGCAATTCTTGGTTAGGAAAAGAAAAAAGCCATCCAATTTAGGATAGCTTCTTGGTTCTTAGATTTGTTCAGCAATGACCTTTTCAGCTAGATTCATAGCATGGTCTGATACACGAGTGTAGTGGGAAACAATATCGATAAAGTTGACCCCAGCTTGTGTTGAACACTCGCCCTTGTTGAGGCGTTTGATGTGAGTCTTTCTGAGAACACGTTCCATATTGTTGATTTCTTTATGGCGTTCAATCAGGCTTTGCGCTTTTTCGATATCATTGTTTTCCACGCTATCAAGAGCATCCTTGATAAAGCCAGTAGTTTTTTGATAGATATCAGCCAATTCCTGCAAAGCAGCTTCAGAGAACTCAACATTTTTACGTTGAAGGTAGTCAGTCAGATTGATTAGTGCTTCTGCGTGGTCCCCAATCCGTTCCAAATCACGGGATGAATCAAGGATGTTGGTGAGCACTTCACTTTCTTTCTGGCTAAGGGCTTCACTTGAAAGAGTAATGAGGTAACGAGTCAATTTTTCATCAATGGTATTGATGGCTTCTTCTGTCTTGTGACCTTTTTCAGCAACCTTTTCATTGAGGTCAATGATGTAGTTGTATGAAAGGTCAAAGGCTTTAGAAGCATAATTTCCTAAGTGAAGGAGTTCTTTTTTAGCATTTCCGAGAGCGATTGAAGGAGCTTGTTTAATCAAATGCTCATCAAGGTAAAGAGGCTCGTACTTGACAACTTCGTCTTCACCAGGGATGAGCTTGGTTACAAAGTAGGCCAAGGCTCCGATGAACGGAAATTGTACAATGGTATTACTTACGTTAAAGGCACCGTGCGAGAAGGCGATGGTCATCTCAGGTGAGAGGTGAAGGAGTGCTTGGAAGTACTCAATCATAGCAGTGAAGGGGCCTAATAAGATTAAGCAAAGAATAGTTCCTAAAACGTTAAAGGTGACGTGGGTCGCAGCAACGCGTTTCGCAGAGACATTGGCTCCAGCTGCCGCGATGATAACGGTTAGAGTTGTTCCGATATTATCCCCGAAGAGAACTGGCAGAGAACCTTTAAGGTCAAGAAATCCGCCTGCATAGAGCCCTTGCAAAATCCCGATTGTCGCAGAAGAGGCCTGGATGAGAACGGTAATCACCGCACCAGCAAAAACCCCCAACACAGGATTTTGTCCCAAGGTTACCATGTATTCCTTAAATTGTGGTAAATCTTTAAGAGGACTCATACCGGCACTGATGAGGTTGAGGGCGTAGAAGATTCCCCCCACACCAAACAGGATGCGCCCGATATTGTTTGCTGTTCTGTTTTTTGTAAAGAAGAGGAACATGGTTCCAAGGAAAATCAGGGGTAAAGCATACTCGCCAAGCTTGAAACCGATGATAAAGGAAGTAACGGTGGTTCCGATGTTGGCTCCCATGATAATTCCGATAGCCTGTCTAAGAGTGAGAAGACTAGCGCTGACCAGTCCAACCGTGATAACTGTAACCCCTGTACTTGACTGAATCAGGGCAGTCACGACAATTCCGACTAGAACACCTAGAAAGGGATTGCTAGTGTACTTGTCAATGTAAAAACGAAGGCGATCTCCAGCAGCTTGTTGCAAACCGTCTCCCATGGTCTTGATACTATATAAGAATAGTCCCAGACCACCTAAAAAGTGAAATAAAATTTCCTGCCAATTAATGGACATTTCTTTTTCCTCCGAAAAATAATAACGGAATTTCTCCTATTCTATTTTAAAGGATAAAAGTAAATCTAACAAGTATTAAGCTAAGATTTTAGAAAGAAAATTCGTGATAAAAAGTAAAAATAATAAACCCTAACATGACATGAAGATTAAATATCGAAAAATCTTGTGAAATCTTTCCTTATATTTCCAAAGTGTGATATAATAGTTTCGAATAAAATAAATAAAGGGGTTTTTGTAACATGGCAAAACTTACTGTTAAAGACGTTGACTTGAAAGGTAAAAAAGTCCTCGTTCGTGTTGACTTCAACGTACCATTGAAAGATGGCGTAATCACTAACGACAACCGTATCACAGCAGCTCTTCCAACTATTAAGTACATCATCGAACAAGGTGGACGTGCAATTCTTTTCTCTCACCTTGGACGTGTGAAAGAAGAAGCTGATAAAGCTGGTAAATCACTTGCTCCTGTAGCGGCAGACTTGGCAGCAAAACTTGGTCAAGATGTTGTTTTCCCAGGTGTAACTCGTGGTGCTGAATTGGAAGCAGCTATCAACTCTCTTGAAGATGGACAAGTTCTTTTGGTTGAAAACACTCGTTATGAAGATGTTGACGGCAAGAAAGAATCTAAAAACGATCCTGAACTTGGTAAATATTGGGCATCACTTGGAGATGGTATCTTCGTAAATGATGCATTCGGTACAGCTCACCGTGCACACGCATCTAACGTTGGTATCTCAGCAAACGTTGAAAAAGCAGTTGCTGGTTTCCTTCTTGAAAACGAAATTGCCTACATCCAAGAAGCAGTTGAAACTCCAGAACGTCCATTCGTGGCTATCCTTGGTGGTTCAAAAGTTTCAGACAAGATCGGTGTTATCGAAAACTTGCTTGAAAAAGCTGATAAAGTCCTTATCGGTGGTGGTATGACTTACACATTCTACAAAGCACAAGGTATCGAAATCGGTAACTCACTTGTAGAAGAAGACAAATTGGATGTTGCGAAAGCTCTTCTTGAAAAAGCAAACGGTAAATTGATCTTGCCAGTTGACTCAAAAGAAGCTAACGCATTTGCTGGCTACACTGAAGTGCGTGATACTGAAGGTGAAGCAGTTTCTGAAGGCTTCCTTGGTCTTGACATCGGTCCAAAATCTATCGCTAAATTTGACGAAGCTTTGACTGGTGCCAAAACAGTTGTATGGAACGGACCTATGGGTGTATTTGAAAACCCAGACTTCCAAGCTGGTACAATCGGTGTGATGGACGCTATCGTGAAACAACCAGGCGTTAAATCAATCATCGGTGGTGGTGACTCAGCTGCCGCAGCAATCAACCTTGGACGTGCAGACAAGTTCTCATGGATTAGTACGGGCGGAGGTGCTTCAATGGAACTTCTCGAAGGTAAAGTATTGCCAGGTTTGGCTGCACTTACAGAAAAATAATTTCAGCCCGTTAGTCTCTACAAAATCCTGATTTTGTAGAAAAAGGAACAAAACTGAAACGTTAACAAAAAGGTGGCTATGTCACCTTTTTGTGTTAGTGTAGGTATTTGTGACGCGGTGGTGGGGCATCAATGGAGCTTCTTGAAGGTAATACTCTTCGAAAATCAAATTCAAACCACGTCAACGTCGCCTTGCTGTACTCAAGTACAGCCTGCGGCTAGTTTCCTAGTTTGCTCTTTGATTTTCATTGAGTATAAAGTTCTTCCAGGACTTGCAGCCTTGACTGAAAAATAAGATTAACTAAATGAATCAAAGAAGAGGGGAATGAAAGTTCCTCTTTTCTTTTACTCGAAATAAAAACGCTTCCTCTCAACTATTGCTCATAAAATTACCCAAATTATGATAAAATGGAAATAGAAAGTTGAGATTATGAGTTATTTTAAAAAATATAAATTCGATAAATCCCAGTTTAAACTTGGTATGCGAACCTTTAAAACAGGTATTGCTGTTTTTCTAGTTCTCTTGATTTTTGGTTTTTTTGGTTGGAAAGGTCTTCAAATCGGTGCTTTGACAGCCGTGTTTAGCCTGAGGGAGAGTTTTGATAAGAGTGTCCATTTTGGGACTTCGCGTATTCTAGGAAATAGTATCGGTGGTCTCTATGCCCTCCTCTTCTTCCTATTAAATACCTTTTTCCACGAGGCTTTTTGGGTGACCTTGGTTGTTGTTCCAATCTGCACCATGTTAACCATTATGACAAATGTAGCCATGAATAACAAAGCAGGGGTTATTGGTGGTGTAGCGGCTATGTTAATTATTACCCTATCGATTCCGAGCGGAGAGACAATTTTGTACGTATTTGCGCGTGTATCAGAAACTTTCATGGGAGTTTTTGTCGCAATCCTCGTAAATTACGATATTGATCGTATTCGGCTCTTTTTAGAGAAAAAAGAAAAATAATGTTACATTTTATAACATTATCAATTGACGTTTGTCTTTTTTTAGACTATAATAGACAGAAAGAAGGAAATTGTAAATGAAGGAAAAAGAATTTCGCCGAAATATGGCTGTTTTTCCTATCGGCAGTGTTATGAAGTTGACCGATCTATCGGCGCGTCAGATTCGTTATTATGAAGATCAAGAGTTGATTAAGCCTGATCGAAACGAAGGGAACCGTCGCATGTATTCCTTGAATGACATGGATCGTCTGCTTGAAATCAAAGATTATATCTCTGAAGGTTATAATATCGCTGCCATTAAGAAAAAATATGCTGAACGTGAAGCGAAATCCAAGAAAGCGGTGAGTCAGACTGAGGTGCGTCGTGCACTTCATAATGAACTCCTCCAACAGGGTCGCTTTGCTTCAGTACGGTCACCTTTTGGTCGCGGTTAGGCAACCGCAAGTAGTCATACATTAAGGAGAAAACTCATGCCAATCACAGCTGCAGATATTCGTCGTGAAGTCAAGGAAAAAAATGTTACCTTTATTCGTCTCATGTTCTCGGATATTTTGGGAACCATGAAAAACGTCGAAATTCCTGCTACAGATGAACAGTTAGATAAGGTCTTGTCAAATAAGGCTATGTTTGATGGATCTTCTATTGAAGGTTTTGTACGTATCAATGAGTCGGATATGTACTTGTACCCTGACTTGGATACATGGACAGTCTTCCCTTGGGGAGATGAAAATGGAAGTGTTGCAGGTTTGATCTGTGATGTCTATACAACAGAAGGTGAACCATTTGCAGGAGATCCTCGTGGCAATTTGAAGCGTGCTCTTCGTCACATGGAAGAAGTAGGATTCAAATCCTTCAATCTTGGGCCAGAGCCAGAATTCTTCCTATTTAAACTGGATGAAAATGGGGACCCAACACTTGAAGTGAATGACAAGGGTGGCTACTTTGATTTGGCGCCTACGGACCTTGCGGACAATACACGTCGTGAGATTGTCAATGTCTTGACCAAAATGGGATTTGAAGTAGAAGCGAGTCACCACGAGGTTGCTGTTGGACAACACGAGATTGACTTTAAGTACGATGAAGTTCTCCGTGCCTGTGATAAGATTCAAATCTTCAAACTTGTTGTTAAAACTATTGCTCGCAAACATGGGCTTTATGCAACCTTTATGGCCAAACCAAAATTTGGTATTGCCGGATCAGGTATGCACTGTAATATGTCCTTGTTTGATGCAGAAGGAAACAATGCCTTCTTTGATCCAAATGATCCAAAAGGAATGCAGTTGTCAGAAACGGCCTACCATTTCCTTGGCGGTTTGATCAAGCATGCCTACAACTATACTGCCATTATGAACCCAACGGTTAACTCATACAAACGTTTGGTTCCAGGTTATGAAGCGCCTGTTTACATTGCTTGGGCTGGTCGTAACCGTTCGCCGCTTGTGCGCGTGCCTGCTTCACGTGGTATGGGAACTCGTCTTGAGTTGCGTTCAGTGGATCCGATGGCAAACCCATACATCGCTATGGCTGTTCTTTTGGAGGTTGGTTTGCATGGTATTGAAAATAAAATCGAAGCACCAGCTCCTATCGAAGAAAATATCTACATCATGACAGCAGAAGAGCGTAAGGAAGCTGGCATTACAGACCTTCCATCAACTCTTCACAACGCTTTGAAAGCTCTGACTGAAGATGAAGTTGTTAGAGCGGCTCTTGGAGAACATATCTATACTAGTTTCCTTGAAGCAAAACGGATCGAATGGGCAAGTTATGCAACCTTCGTTTCACAATGGGAAATTGATAATTATTTAGACCTTTACTAATACTAATATAGAAGAAAGATTGCCTGAGGGCGGTCTTTTTTTTCTTGTGTTTTATATCGAGGTGTGATATATTTTATATAACGAAGTGCGATATATCGAACTGGATAGGAGGTGGCTATAAATGGAATTAACGGATAAGATTCGTCGAGTTTATCTTCCCATGACGGAAACGGGCTTTTATATCTTGTTCTGTCTGCAAAAGGAAGGTCATGGTTATAGTATTACGCAAAAGGTCAAGGAGATGACAGATTCGCAAGTTTCGATTAGTCCTGGGACTATGTATGGAACCTTGTCAAAAATGGAAAAGGATGGTTTGATTTCCTTTGTCCGCGAAGAGGAAAAACGGAAAATCTATCAGATGACAGACTTGGGACGCAAAGTCTTAGATATTGAATTGAAACGTATTGAACGGCTCTATAGAAACAGTCTGGAGGGAAGATGATGGAAAAGAAGGTTGTTTATAGGATTGCTACCATTGCGGATTATGATAGAGAGGCTTTGTACCTTGCGGAAATGCATACTGAGGGCTGGAAGCTCAAGGAAGTAACCTACTCTAACTTAGTAGTTGCGGTTAAGTATACTTTTGAAAAGTGCCAACCGGAGCAGGTGTCTTATCAGTTGGACTTTTATCCTATGAAAAAATCAGAGAGAGCATCCTATTTACAATTATTTAAAGACTGTGGCTGGGAGCATATTACAGACTTTAATGGTTTTTCCTACTTTAGAAAACTTCATTCTGGAATTGAGTCGGATGCCGAGTTTGAAATTTATAATGACGTGGCCGGGAAGTTAGCTATGGTCAAACGGATTTTAACGAGGCGGATGTTTCCTATTTTGCTTCTCTTTTTAGCTCTACTACCGGTTTTCTCAAAATTTGTCACTGGAGGTAGTTCTTTCAGTTGGGAAATGTTTTTGATTGTTATAATAGATGGTGTTTTATTGATAGTCCATGCGACTCAGATTTCTTATATTTTTTGGAGATTGAGTCAAAAGTGGAAAGAATTATCTAATAAATAAAACCAGGCATGTTTTCTAATTTTGGGGTAAGACAATGAATAGCAGAGTAGAATTTCGGATTTTCACCATTGTTGATTTGGACAAGGAAGAAGAATATTTACATGAGATGCATTTGAAGGGTTGGAGATATAGAACGAGTCGTTTTGGTTTGTTCTATTTTGACCAATGTCAACCAGACGATGTCATCTACCGTATCTATGATTCTAAATTTCTTAAAAAATATAAGCATGAACTGCAAGATTTTAGAAATAGAGGTTGGGAATTGATAGGAGCAGGTTCTTGTTCGATTCTTCGTAAATCGTCTTCTAATTTACTTCCAGAGGATCAAGTCTATATGAGTAAGGGGCTCAGATGGGAAGTTATGCGATCTAGACTTCGTTCCTGTACAGTTGCTTTCTCAGGTGGTCTTGTTGTTTGTATGAGTTCGTTTAGAGAAGAACTGTCGCAATCTTTCTTTGTCATTTTTGCTCTATATGCCTTTATGATTTCTTATCTAATCTATGGTTATTTCAGATTAAAAAGGAAATACCAAGTAGATGAATAGCAAGGTTCTAGGTCTTCAGACTGATTTTTAGCACTCTTGACAAAAGAGTGCTAATTTTTTGAGTTTTTATCTTGACATTCTCTTTTAAGGGTGTATAATAGAATCATGAGTTAGCACTTGAGCGCATAGAGTGCTAATCGATCAGACAGAGAGGAGTGATGAGATGGTTACAGAGCGTCAGCAGGATATTCTAAATCTGATTATTGACATCTTTACCAAAACGCACGAACCTGTCGGATCCAAAGCCTTGCAAGAGTCTATTAACTCTAGCAGCGCAACCATTCGTAATGACATGGCGGCTCTAGAAAAGCAAGGTTTGCTTGAAAAGGCTCATACTTCAAGTGGTCGGATGCCAAGTGTTGCTGGTTTTCAGTACTATGTAAAACACTCACTGGATTTTGACCGACTGGCTGAAAATGAGGTATATGAGATTGTCAAAGCCTTTGATCAGGAATTCTTCAAACTAGAGGATATTCTGCAAGAGGCTGCCAATCTACTGACAGACTTGAGTGGCTGTACGGTAGTGGCTCTGGATGTTGAGCCCAGCAAGCAACGGTTGACAGCCTTTGATATCGTTGTTTTGGGGCAACATACAGCCTTGGCAGTATTCACCCTAGACGAATCGCGAACGGTTACCAGTCAGTTTCTGATTCCAAGGAACTTCTTGCAGGAGGATTTGCTGAAACTGAAGAGCATCATTCAGGAACGTTTCCTCGGCCACACCGTTCTAGATATTCACTACAAGATTCGGACGGAGATTCCGCAGATTATCCAGCGTTACTTCACAACTACGGACAATGTGATTGATCTCTTTGAACACATTTTTAAGGAAATGTTCAACGAAAACATTGTGGTGGCAGGCAAGGTCAATCTCTTGAATTTTGCTAATCTAGCAGCCTATCAGTTCTTTGACCAACCGCAAAAGGTGGCCCTGGAAATTCGTGAGGGGCTGCATGAAGATCAGATGCAAAACGTTCGTGTTGCAGACAGTCAAGAGTCCTGTCTAGCTGACCTAGCGGTGATTAGTAGCAAGTTCCTCATTCCTTATCGGGGAGTTGGAATTCTAGCCATTATCGGTCCAGTCAATCTGGATTACCAACAGCTAATCAACCAAGTCAATGTGGTCAACCGTGTTTTGACCATGAAGTTGACAGATTTTTACCGCTACCTCAGCAGTAATCATTACGAAGTACATTAAGATTGAAATCATTAAAGGAGGCGAAAATGGCCCAAGATATAAAAAATGAAGAAGTAGAAGAAGTTCAAGAAGAGGAAGTTGTGGAAACGGTAGAAGAAACAACTCCTGAAAAGTCTGAGTTGGACTTGGCAAATGAACGTGCGGATGAGTTCGAAAATAAATACCTTCGCGCTCATGCAGAGATGCAAAATATCCAACGTCGTGCCAATGAAGAGCGTCAAAACTTGCAACGTTATCGTAGCCAGGACTTGGCAAAAGCAATCCTACCATCGCTCGACAATCTTGAGCGTGCACTCGCAGTTGAAGGATTGACGGATGATGTGAAGAAGGGCTTGGAGATGGTGCAAGAAAGCTTGATTCACGCTTTGAAAGAAGAAGGAATCGAAGAAATCGCAGCTGATGGAGAATTTGACCATAACTACCATATGGCTATCCAAACTCTCCCAGCGGACGATGAACACCCAGCAGATACCATCGCCCAAGTCTTCCAAAAAGGCTACAAACTCCATGACCGCATCCTACGCCCAGCCATGGTGGTTGTTTACAACTAGGCAATTCTGACGGTTGCTAAAGCAACTCGTCAGAAAACGGCAATCGCTATGGCGTTTGCCTAGCCTCCTTACTAACTCGTCGTCGAAATAAAATCGATTTCGACTTCTCGTGTCGCAATTTACATAATAATAGAAAACTTGTCCGAAATGACAATAAACTATGAAGAAAGATAAGAGGCAAGCCGGAGGCTTGCAAGGAAGATATTTCCCACCGTGGTGAAAGTTTCAGTAGCAAAAGCTACTGAAACAGGGGATTTTTGAGACAATAGGCTCAAAAATAAGTGATGAAATCCCGAAGGGAGTTGCTCACGTCCCCACCACTTAAGGGAAATATAAAAAATAGAAAATTAACTAACAAGGAGAAAAACACATGTCTAAAATTATCGGTATTGACTTAGGTACAACAAACTCAGCAGTAGCAGTTCTTGAAGGAACTGAATCAAAAATCATCGCAAACCCAGAAGGGAACCGCACAACTCCATCTGTAGTCTCATTCAAAAACGGAGAAATCATCGTTGGTGACGCTGCAAAACGTCAAGCAGTTACAAACCCAGATACAGTCATCTCTATCAAATCTAAAATGGGAACTTCTGAAAAAGTTTCTGCTAACGGAAAAGAATACACTCCACAAGAAATCTCAGCTATGATTCTTCAATACTTGAAAGGTTATGCTGAAGACTACCTTGGTGAAAAAGTAACGAAAGCAGTTATTACAGTTCCAGCTTACTTCAACGACGCTCAACGTCAAGCAACAAAAGACGCTGGTAAAATCGCTGGTCTTGAAGTAGAACGTATCGTCAACGAACCAACTGCAGCAGCTCTTGCTTACGGTTTGGACAAGACTGACAAAGAAGAAAAAATCTTGGTATTCGACCTTGGTGGTGGTACATTCGACGTATCTATCCTTGAATTGGGTGACGGTGTCTTCGATGTATTGTCAACTGCAGGGGACAACAAACTTGGTGGTGACGACTTTGACCAAAAAATCATCGACCACTTGGTAGCAGAATTCAAGAAAGAAAACGGTATCGACTTGTCTACTGACAAGATGGCAATGCAACGTTTGAAAGATGCGGCTGAAAAAGCGAAGAAAGACCTTTCTGGTGTAACTTCAACACAAATCAGCTTGCCATTTATCACTGCAGGTGAGGCTGGACCTCTTCACTTGGAAATGACTTTGACTCGTGCAAAATTTGACGATTTGACTCGTGACCTTGTTGAACGTACAAAAGTTCCAGTTCGTCAAGCCCTTTCAGATGCAGGTTTGAGCTTGTCAGAAATCGACGAAGTTATCCTTGTTGGTGGTTCAACTCGTATCCCTGCCGTTGTTGAAGCTGTTAAAGCTGAAACTGGTAAAGAACCAAACAAATCAGTAAACCCTGATGAAGTAGTTGCTATGGGTGCTGCAATCCAAGGTGGTGTCATCACTGGTGATGTCAAAGACGTTGTCCTTCTTGACGTAACACCATTGTCACTTGGTATCGAAACAATGGGTGGTGTCTTCACAAAACTCATCGACCGCAATACAACAATTCCAACATCTAAATCACAAGTCTTCTCAACAGCAGCAGACAACCAACCAGCCGTTGATATCCACGTTCTTCAAGGTGAACGCCCAATGGCAGCAGATAACAAGACTCTTGGACGTTTCCAATTGACAGATATCCCAGCTGCACCTCGTGGAATTCCTCAAATCGAAGTAACATTTGACATCGACAAGAACGGTATCGTGTCTGTTAAGGCTAAAGACCTTGGAACTCAAAAAGAACAAACAATTGTGATCCAATCTAACTCAGGTTTGACTGACGAAGAAATTGACCGCATGATGAAAGATGCAGAAGCTAATGCTGAAGCAGATAAGAAACGTAAAGAAGAAGTGGACCTTCGTAACGAAGTAGACCAAGCAATCTTCGCAACTGAAAAGACTATCAAGGAAACTGAAGGAAAAGGTTTCGACGCAGAACGTGACGCTGCCCAAGCTGCCCTTGATGACCTTAAGAAAGCTCAAGAAGACAACAACTTGGACGACATGAAAGCAAAACTTGAAGCATTGAACGAAAAAGCTCAAGGCCTTGCTGTTAAACTCTACGAACAAGCCGCAGCAGCCCAACAAGCTCAAGCAGGAGCAGAAGGCGCACAAGCAACAGGAAACGCAGGCGATGACGTCGTAGACGGAGAGTTTACTGAAAAATAAGATGCAAAGCCCGTTAAAACCTCACAGTGAAAATAGGAAATCTGACGCAGAAACTTTAGTTTCTAGGAAGATTTGTCTTTTTCACCAAGAGGTTAGGGAGTGCTCGATTTAGCATTACTAGTTTGATTTTTAAAACTCGAACGTCGTAATGATAGGAAGAAATCCAGAGGTTGCAACCCAGCCTCTGTTTTTCGATAAAATAGAGGATGTTGCGTATGAAAAAAGTGCTTTGTATCATTTATCCTAATTTTTCTCTTTATGAGATAACCACTTTAACGAGTACTTTAGCTCTGTCTTTTGATATCACGATTGATTATGTAGCTTCTGAGAATTCGATGGTGGTCTCTGAGGATGGTTTGTCCTGTCAACCGACGAAAACATTGGATCAGATCCGTATAGAAGATTATTCTTGTGTGATTTTGCCAGGAATGGTAAATATAGGTCCTGCTCTACAAGATGAGAAATTGATCTCGTTTTTGAGAAGTCTTAATGAGCAAGATATCCTAATTGCAGCCATTTCTTCAGCGCCCCTTTTATTGGCGAAAGCAGGCTTGTTGAACGACACGAAATTTACAGGTGGAATTTGGCAAAACTTCTTTGACTGTTTTGAATTTCTTCTACGTGAGAATTTCCAACCGAAAGTTCTTGTCCAAGATAAACAAATCATTACGGCTATCGGTTTTGCACATCAAGAGTTTGCAAGAAAAGTGATTTTCGGTTTAGGGTTGGAAGAGAATACGGACAACTATTTTAAAGAACAGAACGAGTATGCTGAAGAGGATTTGATATTTACTCTATCAGATGAAGAGTTTAATCAAGTGAAGCAGAGTATAGAAAACAGCCTCTAAAGATTTACATAAAAATTATAGAAAGGAACAAGGGTGTTCGTAACTGAACACGGGTTCCCAAATTTCTTACTCAATATAACAGAAAGGAATTGAACCCGACCTAAATTCGCGGAAAAAAGATAAATCTGCCTAGGAGCATCGCTCCGGCGTCAGATTTCCTATTTTTCAGTCGAATTTTACGGTCTTGGTATCTTGTATGAACAATACTGAATTTTATGATCGTCTGGGGGTGTCCAAAAACGCTTCGGCAGACGAGATCAAAAAGGCTTATCGTAAGCTTTCCAAAAAATACCACCCAGATATCAATAAGGAGCCTGGTGCTGAGGAAAAGTACAAGGAAGTTCAAGAAGCCTATGAGACTTTGAGTGACGACCAAAAACGTGCAGCCTACGACCAATATGGTGCTGCGGGTGCCAACGGTGGCTTTGGTGGTGCTGGTGGTTTCGGCGGTTTCAATGGGGCAGGTGGCTTCGGTGGTTTTGAGGACATCTTCTCAAGTTTCTTCGGCGGAGGTGGTGCTTCACGCAATCCAAATGCCCCTCGCCAAGGGGATGACCTCCAGTATCGTGTGAACTTGACCTTTGAAGAAGCTATCTTCGGTACAGAGAAGGAAGTTAAGTACAACCGAGAAGCAAGCTGTCGTACATGTAATGGCTCAGGTGCTAAACCAGGAACAAGTCCAGTCACTTGTGGACGCTGTCATGGCGCTGGTGTTATTAACGTCGATACGCAGACTCCGCTTGGTATGATGCGTCGCCAAGTAACCTGTGATGTCTGTCACGGTCGTGGAAAAGAAATCAAAGATCCATGTACAACTTGTCACGGAACAGGGCATGAAAAACAAGCGCATAGCGTACATGTCAAAATTCCTGCTGGTGTGGAAACTGGTCAACAAATTCGCCTAGCTGGTCAAGGTGAAGCTGGATTTAACGGTGGACCTTATGGTGACTTGTATGTAGTGGTTTCTGTGGAAGCCAGCGACAAGTTTGAACGTGAAGGAACCACTATTTTCTACAATCTCAACCTTAACTTTGTCCAAGCAGCTCTTGGTGATACAGTTGATATACCGACTGTTCACGGTGATGTTGAATTGGTTATCCCAGAGGGAACTCAGACTGGTAAGAAATTCCGCCTACGTGGCAAGGGAGCTCCGAGTCTTCGTGGTGGTGCAGTTGGTGACCAATACGTTACCGTTAATGTCGTAACACCGACAGGCTTGAACGACCGTCAAAAAGCAGCTTTGAAAGAATTCGCAGCTGCTGGTGATTTAAAAGTCAATCCAAAGAAAAAGGGATTCTTTGACCATATTAAAGATGCTTTTGAAGGAGAATAAAGCAAAAAGAGCCGAGTGGCTCTTTTTTGTTTATAGATTTTTTAAGACTTTCCTTAAGTAATGACGG
Source organism: Streptococcus mitis (assembly GCF_047464945.1). GTDB lineage: Bacteria > Bacillota > Bacilli > Lactobacillales > Streptococcaceae > Streptococcus > Streptococcus mitis_EA. The sequence continues at coordinate 54,721 of NZ_JASHAX010000006.1, forward strand.
ACGGTAGCGACCTTCTTCGAAGTTCCATACCTAAACTTTGAGCCTAGGTCTCAAAGTTTCCGGACACCTGAAACCAAGCTGTTTCAGGTGTTTTTCATTACAGCGGAAAGTCTTCGATTTAGTTGTGAAATGGTGAATAATACTCTTCAAAAATCTCTTCAAACCACGTCAGCGTCGGCTTGTCTACAACCTCAAAACCGTGTTTTGAGCACCCTGCGACTAGCTTTCTAGTTTGCTCTTTGATTTTTATTGAGTATGAGTTGCCTAAATTATGATGCATAGTTGATGGGATATAACTTGTTTACCTTTTAAAAAAGAGCCGACTGGCTCTTTTTACTTATCTTCAATTTCCTGTGTTTCTTTAATCACAGCTAGTCTAGTCTGGATATCCTTTTCCAAGACTTTAAACTTGTAAGTCAGGTCTTCTTGGTATTCCTTGATGAGTTCTTTTTGCTGGTCGATGATTTGTAGGCTGTTTTGGATAATATCCACATCATCCTTGATAGCTTGAACGCGGTCAGTGGTATTCAAGACTTCATTTGTGATGGCTTGGCGATTTTTTGTGACCAGATAACTTCCGGCTGCAGCTCCTGCAAATAGCAGTAAGTTGGATAATTTCATGGCAACTCCTTAGGCATTTTTGATGGTTTCAGCGACTTGAGCAAGTTTGTCAAAGTCTGGTTCGTGGGCGATAAAATCAATCTTGAGGTCATCGTCTGCACTGTAGCGAGGCACAAGGTGAACGTGGGTATGAAAGACAGTTTGCCCTGCGATTTCTTCACAGTTGGCAATGATATTCATACCAGCAGCCTTGGTAGCTTTCATGACTTTTTGAGCTATTTTTGGTACTTGGGCAAAGAGTTGGCTGGCGCTAGTAGCATCCATTTCTAAAAGATTGCGATAGTGTTCTTTTGGTACGACCAAGGTATGTCCTGGTGTCACTTGAGAGATATCAAGAAAGGCAAGAACCTGCTCATCTTCATATACTTTTGAAGCAGGAATTTCCCCTGCGATGATTTTACAAAAAATGCAATCTGACATAAAATCTACCTCTACTGTATTGAATTTTGATATAATATAGCTACATTATACCAGATTTGGAGAAAATATGTTAGAAATTAAAAACCTGACAGGCGGTTATGTCCATGTCCCTGTCTTGAAAGATGTGTCTTTTACCGTTGAAAGTGGACAGCTGGTCGGTTTGATTGGTCTCAATGGTGCTGGTAAATCGACGACTATTAATGAGATTATCGGTCTGTTGACACCTTATAGTGGTTCTATCAATATCAATGGCTTAACCCTGCAAGAAGATGCAACGAGCTACCGCAAGCAAATTGGCTACATTCCTGAGACACCTAGCTTGTATGAGGAATTGACTCTCAGAGAGCATATCGAAACGGTTGCTATGGCTTATGGTATTGAGCAGAAAGTGGCTTTTGATCGAGTAGAACCTTTGTTAAAAATGTTCCGTCTGGACCAGAAATTAGACTGGTTCCCTGTTCATTTTTCAAAAGGGATGAAGCAGAAGGTCATGATTATCTGTGCTTTTGTGGTGGATCCGAGTCTTTTCATCGTGGATGAACCTTTCCTTGGTCTTGATCCGTTGGCGATTGCGGACTTGATTCAGCTTTTGGAAGTGGAAAAGCAAAAGGGCAAGTCCATTCTCATGAGTACCCACGTGCTGGATTCGGCGGAGAAGATGTGTGATGCCTTTGTCATTCTCCACAAGGGTGAGGTGCGTGCTAAGGGAAATCTTCTGCAACTGCGCGAAGCCTTTGACATGCCTGAGGCTAGTTTGAATGATATTTACTTGGCTCTGACCAAAGAGGAGGAGCTATGAAAGACTTGTTTTTAAACAGAAAGCAGGCTTTTCGTAAGGAGTGTGTCGGTTATCTGCGCTATGTTCTTAATGACCACTTTGTCTTGTTCCTGCTTGTCCTGCTGGGCTTTCTAGCCTACCAGTACAGTCAACTCTTGCAACATTTTCCTGAAAATCATTGGACTATTCTTTTGTTTGTAGGAATTACGTCTGTTTTACTTTTGCTTTGGGGTGGAATTGCCACCTATATGGAGGCTCCAGACAAGCTCTTTCTCTTGGTCGGAGAGGAGGAAATCAAGCTTCATCTCAAGCGTCAAACTGGCGTTTCCCTAGTCTTTTGGCTCTTTGTCCAGACCCTTTTCTTGCTGTTATTTGCGCCCTTATTTTTAGCCATGGGTTATGGCTTGCCTGTTTTTCTGGTCTATGTGCTTTTATTGGGGGTAGGAAAATATTTCCTCTTTCGTCAAAAGGTCAGCAAATTTTTCACTGAAAATAGACTGGACTGGGACTATGTTATTTCCCAAGAAAGCAAGCGTAAGCAAGTCTTGCTTCGTTTCTTTGCCCTCTTTACGCAGGTAAAGGGAATTTCAAACAGCGTCAAGCGTCGTGCCTATCTGGACTTTATCCTAAAGGCTGTTCAGAAGGTGCCTGGAAAGATTTGGCAAAATCTCTATCTGCGTTCTTATCTGCGAAATGGAGATCTATTTGCCCTCAGTCTCCGTCTGCTCTTACTTTCCTTGCTGGCGCAGGTATTTATCGAGCAAGCTTGGATTGCGACAGCAGTGGTAGTTCTCTTTAACTACCTCTTGCTCTTCCAGTTGCTGGCCCTCTATCATGCCTTTGACTACCAGTATTTGACCCAACTCTTCCCGCTGGACAAGGGGCAGAAGGAAAAAGGCTTGCAGGCGGTAGTCCGAGGATTGACCAGTTTGGTCTTAGTAGTGGAATTAATCGTAGGGGTGATTACTTTCCAAGAAAAACTGGCCCTTCTAGCCTTGCTGGGAGCTGGTTTGGCTTTACAAGTCTTGTATCTGCCCTATCAGATGAAACGTCAGATGCAGGACTAAAACGTACTTATATGATATTAAAAAAGAAGTTGAGTTCAGTCTAGCTCAGCTTCTTTTATTTTCTACAAGATAATGGTTGGCCCATAGAGACTTAACTTGGTCTTGACTTGGTCAAAGTGGAAACGGTCATAGGACCGCCAAGCGGCGCGAGTTGGAGCATCTGGATCAAGAGCGCTGAGTCCCATGAGAAGACTGGAAGTCTGGTAAAATTTTTCCAGTTCAATCAAGACTCGATTATCCACTGTTTCAGCCTTGGCTAGAAAACCAAGAATAGAGTCTAATTGCTCCTGAAAGCGGACGTCGTCAGCGGTTGCCTGTCTGCATGCTTGGTAGGCTTTGTTTAAGTCAGTAATCAAAGTCTGAGCTCTTTTGATAGGGTCTGCATCTGTCATGAGAATTCCTCCTCTAATCTGGGTGCTAGTCTTGTTTCTAGCAACTGTGTTTTGATATTGTCAGTTTATCACTTTTATCTCCTTTTTTACCATAAAATCTTTAATTGCCCTTGAAATTTCCTGAATGGTACTGTTAAGATTTTATGATAAAATAGTGGTAAGATTATCATGCTTATTTGAGGAACAAGACACCTTTCAGGAGCGTTGAAGGCCTGTTTAGGATTTGGTGGGCTTGTATCATGGTATTTTTGCTATTCTCTTTTTAGGAAGAAATTGAAACAAGGGGAGTAAGAAGATGAGAATATTTGTTTTAGAAGATGATTTTTCCCAACAGACTAGGATTGAAACGACGATTGAGAAACTCTTGAAGGAACATCATATCACTCCCAGCTCTTTTGAGGTCTTTGGCAAACCAGACCAACTGCTGGCAGAGGTACATGAGAAGGGGGCGCATCAGCTATTCTTTTTGGATATTGAGATTCGAAATGAGGAGATGAAGGGGCTGGAAGTGGCTAGAAAGATTCGGGATCGGGATCCTTATGCCTTGATAGTCTTTGTGACGACTCACTCAGAGTTTATGCCCCTGTCCTTTCGCTACCAAGTGTCAGCTTTGGACTACATTGATAAGGCCCTTTCGGCAGAGGAATTTGAATCTCGTATCGAGACAGCCCTCCTCTATGCCAATAGTCAAGATAGTAAAAGTCTGGCGGAAGATTGCTTTTACTTTAAATCAAAATTTGCCCAATTCCAGTATCCTTTTAAAGAGGTTTATTATCTCGAAACGTCGCCCAGAGCCCATCGTGTTATTCTCTATACTAAGACGGATAGGCTGGAATTTACAGCGAGTTTAGAGGAGGTTTTCAAGCAGGAACCCCGTCTCTTGCAGTGCCACCGCTCTTTTCTCATCAATCCTGCCAATGTAGTTCGTTTGGATAAGAAAGAAAAACTCCTTTTCTTTCCCAATGGTGGAAGCTGTATGATAGCGCGTTATAAGGTCAGGGAAGTGTCTGAAGCTATTAATAACTTGCACTAGGTGAGGAGAATTTATGTATATTTTTTGGATGATATTGTATTCACTAGCTATTATTGGGCTAGAAATTATCATGTTCTTTAAGGTAGATGGAATTAGTTTCACTATAGATAAAATTTTTAAGGGCTTTCTTCTAAAATTTCTTCTAGCAGCAATTGTTACAACTTTTAATTATTTAGTCTTGACTGACTATCTGTCATACTTTATAGAACCCTTGTTCGGCCTCAGCTTGTCTTTCTTATTGTTAAGAGGGCTTTCTAAAAGACTCCTTTTCTTTTATGGTCTCTTTCCAATTGTATTGATGGATATCTTTTACAGAAGTGTTTCCTATTTTGTGTTTCCGTTTTTGGGGCAAGGGATTGTAGATGGAGATGGGAATCCTCTATTTTTGTTGATTATGATATTCGTTTACTCCATAGTATTAGTCTTTTTGAAATGGTTGGACTATGATTTCACTAGCTTGAGAAAGGAGATTCTCGATAAAAGTTTTCAAAAGTCTCTGACTACGATTAACTGGATAATGGGGGCCTACTTTCTAGTCATGGAAAATCTGTCTTACTTTGAATATGCATACGATATCCAATCAAAGACTGTTCGCCATCTGATCCTAGTCTTTTACTTGCTCTTTTTTATGGGGATTATCAAGAAATTGGATACCTATTTGAAGGACAAACTTCATGAGAGACTGGACCAAGAGCAGGTCTTGCGCTACAGAGATATGGAACGCTATAGTCGGCATATAGAGGAACTTTACAAGGAAGTGCGGAGTTTTCGCCATGACTACACCAACCTCTTAACCAGCTTACGTCTGGGCATTGAAGAGGAGGATATGGAGCAGATAAAAGAGGTCTACGACTCGGTCTTAAAGGATTCTAGTCAGAAATTGCAGGACAACAAATATGACCTTGGCAGATTGGTAAATATTCGGGACCGTGCCCTCAAAAGTCTTCTAGCAGGGAAATTTCTAAAAGCTAGAGATAAGAAGATTGTCTTTAATGTCGAAGTTCCTGAGGAGATTCAGGTCGAGGGGATGAGTCTACTTGATTTTCTAACCATTGTGTCCATCCTTTGTGACAATGCTATTGAAGCCAGTGCAGAGGCCAGTCAACCTCATGTTTCAATCGCCTTTTTAAAAAATGGAGCACAGGAGACCTTTATCATTGAAAATTCCATCAAAGAAGAGGGCATAGATATTTCTGAGATTTTCTCCTTTGGAGCCAGTTCTAAAGGGGAAGAGAGAGGAGTTGGTCTCTATACCGTTATGAAGATTGTGGAAAGCCATCCTAATACCAGTCTAAATACCACCTGTCAAAATCAAGTCTTTCGTCAGGTTTTAACAGTTCACTCGATGTCAGTTGATGATTAGAAGATTTGTGGAAAGAAGTACTGCCCAAAGTCATCAATTAAAATACTATAGTATGCGAGGTATATTAAATGAATAAGAAATCCTTTTTTATCATCTGTTCTACGTTGATCATAGCATCGAATCTTCTCATGATTTCCGTGGTGAACAAGGGAGAAGAAACGGGGGGCAATCTGTTTGTGATTGCTATAGCCTGTGTTATGTTACCAGTCTTTTTATATGCAGTTGAAAACCAACTGACTTCATTGATAAGAGTAGAATCAATACTCCTGATTCAGTTGGCAGTTATATCTCTACTCCGTCTTGTCAACAGAATAGGGAGTACGCCTGAAATTCTCAACATTATCATTACCCTTATCGCTTTGGCAAGTGGAACAGCTGCTATCCTTGTTGCAATCATGAGAATCTATCAGAACAGACGGAAGTAAGGGTAAATCGCTTTCGATTATTGTTAAATTTCCTTAGGGCAAGTATGTTTTTCATGCTTGCTTTTTAAATTTTTTACAATTCAAGATGTTTTGATGACCATTTATGATTTGAGTAATCCAAGGTCAAAATGAGTGCTATACTAACAGTGTAAAGGTTCTTGCTCAACTAATACTCTTCGAAAATCAAATTCAAACTACGTCAGCGTTGCCTTGCCGTACTCAAGTACAGCCTGCGGCTAGCTTCCTAGTTTGCTCTTTGATTTTCATTGAGTATAAGATAAAGCATACATTTAGGAGGATATCTTATGAAGAGAAAAATACTTATCATTTTCATCTTGTATCTGATTATGTCCATCTTTCTTTATCCGCTTAGGGAGAGTATTTGGTATCAGTTATTTTATACCATAGCCTATATGATTGCGGTTGTGATCTATGTTGCTTTAACTAAAAAGAAAGGAGCAAATAAATGAAAACTTTTCTTGCTAAAAAACGGAACATCTTTCTTGCGAGATTGTTCCTAGGTCAGTTGCCCTTGCTTGTCTCCACTTATCTATTTCTATCTCGTCAGTTTTTAAATTTTTCCTTGGTTTTCCAATTTCTTTTAGTGGTTATTAACTTGGCCTCTATTTTGGTTACTGTTTACCTCACTAGGGAAATGAGGATAAGAGAATTTGAAGATGATGATTTGGTTAGTCCTAGAACCAATCAACTCATGTATATCGGCTTGACAGGCTTTATGTCTATTATTTGTTTGTATAGAGGTATCACAGCAGGAGAATTCTACCAACAATTAATTGCCTATATTGGCGCTATTCTCTGCTTGCTTATCATGCTTCTACTTATTTGGGGCTTGAAGTATTATAAAAAGTAGCTTGCCTTCCTCTTTTATCAGGATATTTGAGTAGAAGGCTCTATTAAAAAGTTCGTGAAATAAATGAATGGAGGTATTTAAAATGAAATATAGATTATTTCTTGTTATTTTCTTGAGTAGTGTGTTGAATATTCTTTTAGGGAAATTTTTACAAATCTCTAATGTATCGATTGGGTGGATTGTTCTCTACAGTGGATTATTTGAAGCAGGCGTTTTCCTTCTTGCTAATAAAGGGGTGGCGGTAAAAATCAAGGAAGTAGACATTCAAAACCGCTTTAAATTTATTTTTGGAAAAACCTTATGGTTTCAAATTCTTTTGCTCATCTTTTTGATGGTCAAACTTTATCTTGGTTTGGATGTGAGATTGATTTTATTCTATGGCCATATTTTCATTGTCTTTAATGCCTTAATGTATCTATTATCTAGTAGTCAGGTCAATCTTAAAAAGAACAAACTGTCTTCTTAATCTTACAGCAGTAGAGTCTGACAAGAGGAGGTCATAGTAGGGAGGGTTTCTATGAAAAAACACTCTATTCTTTTTAAAACGAGTGCCATTCTTTCTTATTTGTTTCTGTTTTTCGGATTGTTTTGGACAACCCAATTTTGGAGAAATTATTGGGAGTTCTCGTCTTGGGTAGGAAATCTTATCTGGATTCGAAACATCATCAGCCTTCTCTTTATCGCCTTGATGATTTGGATTTTGATCAGGTCGGGTCATGCTTATCTCTTTCGTATCCCTAGGAAAAAGTGGTTGAGCTATTCTGTTCTGACAGTGTTAGCAGCCATTGTGCTTATCTGCTTTAACTATCTGACAGCTAAACACGTTCAGGGAACCAATGAAGGGTGGAATTTGTTTATTGCTTATAGTGAGACAAATTTTGCGGAGTTTGGTGTTTATCTGACCTTAATCGTACTAGGACCTCTGATGGAAGAATTGGTATGTAGGGGATTGCTTCAACATGCCTTCTTTAAGGATTCGAGATGGGGGCTGGATCTTCTCTTTCCGTCATTCTTATTTGCCTTGCCCCACTTTTCTAGCTTGCCAAGTCTCGCAGATATTTTTGTCTATACGGCAGTGGGATGTCTATTTGCCTGTCTAACACGTTATACGAAGAGTATCTATCCTTCTTATTCGATTTATATTGTTAATAATATCATCGCAAACTTACCATTTTTGCTCACTTTTCTACATAGGGTCTTGGGGTAAAAAAACCAAAGGCTTGCTTTTCAGCCATAGAGGAGGTCATCATGTATAAACGCTTATTTTTCCTAGATTCCAAAACCTTAGACTGGTTGACACCTTATATTCTAGTCTTGGCTTCTGACACCATTGCCTTTAATGTTTTTGTGCTAACCTTTGTATCTGTTGTGGCCTTTTATTTCCTAAACCCCATGCTATCTTTAATGGCTATCTTTTTAGGGGGTGGTTATGTGGTCGGATTTTGGTTACTCAAATGGTTTGTTTTGGAAAGGTTAGAGCTAAAGGATGACGTGTAGGGAAGTCTGTTTGGTGAGGAGGATAGTTTTATGGAGTTTTTTGATAAATTTCATGCCTTGTGCTTTGGATTTTTAGTACTACTAATCGTCATTACAGTTCCTTATACGATTAACCACGGGGATTTTTTTCAAAATGAATCTGAATTGATTATTGTAAGTCTTCTAGTAACCTCGCTGAGTGTTGCTTATGCTAGAAAGTTTGAAATGATTTCTTTTGGGATGTTAAGCAAGAAACAACTTTTGCTTTTCATTGCAATCTTTCTTCTAAGTGTGCTTGAGACGCTGGTTTATATTCATTTCTTCGCTGTTTCTTCTGGCGCGGGAGTTCAACACTTGGCGGAAGTCAGCAGAGGAATTTCCCTGTCTTTGATTTTGACTACCTCAGTTTTTGGACCAATCCAGGAGGAACTCATTTTCAGAGGACTTCTTCAAGGTGCGGTTTTTGACAATTCTTGGTTAGGGCTTGTGCTAACTTCCTCTCTCTTTTCTTTCATGCATGGACCTTCTAATGTCCCTTCGTTTATTTTTTATCTACTTGGGGGCTTGTTGCTGGGCTTTGCTTATAAAAAGAGCCAAAACTTATGGGTTTCTACTCTAGTCCACATGTTTTACAACAGTTGGCCACTCTTATATTATTTATAAAAATTATGAAAAGGTAAGCAGAAGACGGTGCTTACCTTTTTCTTTCTATAAATTATAACCCAAACCACCCCAGAGGCTTTTCTTTGAGAATCAGGTGTGGAGCGGTTGACGAATAGGCCAAAAACTAGTAGAATAGTAAGGAAACTTTATACGGAGGAAAGAAATGGATTTGGGTGATAATGAGCTAACACTGACTCCCATACCTGGGAAAAGTGGTAAGGCTTATATGGGTAGCTATCCTGATGGGAAGCGTATCTTTGTAAAAATGAACACCTCTCCAATCCTACCTGGTCTAGCTAGAGAACAAATTGCTCCACAATTATTATGGAGTCGCCGTTTGGCAGATGGGCGTGATATGTGTGCTCAAGAATGGTTGACAGGCAAGATATTGACCCCCTATGATATGAATCGTAAACAAATCGTCAATATCTTAACCCGTCTTCATCGCTCACGTCCGTTGATGACACAGTTGAGTCGGTTGGGATATGCCATGGAAACACCTGTAGATTTACTACAGTCTTGGCAAGAAACGGCTCCAGATGCTTTGCGTAAAAATCATTTTATCAGTGAAGTGATGGCTGATTTACGTCAGACTATTCCAGGATTTAGAGAGGACTATGCGACCATTGTCCATGGAGATGTACGACATAGTAATTGGATTGAGACAGATAGTGGCTTGATTTATTTGGTAGATTGGGATTCGGTTCGCTTGACCGACCGCATGTTTGACGTGGCTCACATGCTCTGCCATTATATTCCAGAACATCAGTGGAAGGAATGGTTGACCTACTACGGTTACAAGTACAATCAAACGGTATTAAATAAATTGTATTGGTACGGTCAATTGTCTTACTTGAGCCAGATTTCCAAGTATTATATGAACCAAGATTTAGAAAATGTCAATCGGGAGATTCATGGCTTGCGTCACTTCCGAGACAAGTATGGAAAGAGAAGATGAGAGTTAGAAATCGTAAAGGGGCGACAGAATTACTAGAGGCAAATCCCCAGTATGTGGTCCTCAATCCCTTGGAAGCCAAGGGGAAATGGCGGGACTTGTTTGGCAATGACAACCCCATTCATGTGGAAGTTGGAAGTGGAAAGGGTGCCTTTGTTTCAGGTATGGCCAAGCAAAACCCTGACATCAACTATATCGGGATTGATATTCAAAAGTCTGTTTTGAGCTACGCTTTGGACAAGGTGCTTGAAGTTGGAGTACCTAATATCAAGCTCTTGTGGGTAGATGGTTCTGACTTGACTGACTACTTTGAAGACGGTGAGATTGATCGTTTGTATCTGAACTTTTCAGATCCTTGGCCGAAAAAACGCCATGAAAAGCGTCGTTTGACCTACAAGACCTTCTTGGATACCTTCAAGCGTATCTTGCCTGAAAATGGAGAAATTCATTTCAAGACGGATAACCGTGGCTTGTTTGAGTACAGCCTAGTGAGCTTTTCTCAGTATGGCATGAAGCTCAACGGTGTCTGGCTAGATTTGCATGCCAGTGATTTTGAAGGCAATGTCATGACAGAATACGAGCAAAAATTCTCCAATAAGGGGCAAGTTATCTACCGAGTTGAGGCAGAATTTTAAGAAATAGCCTGAAATCAGGCTGTATAAGTGCTTTTGCTTTACATAAGTTGGCAAACGTGCTATACTAATAGTAAGAATATGAGAAAGAGAGGCGGGGAAATATCTTCGCCTCTTGCTTATGAGGAGGTGGACGCAATCGCAACAATCGTAGAATTAGTCAGAGAAGTTGTAGAACCTGTCATTCAATCACCTTTCGAGCTCGTGGATATCGAGTATGGAAAGATTGGCAGTGACATGATTCTCAGTATTTTTGTAGATAAACCTGAAGGAATTACCTTGAATGACACGGCGGACTTGACAGAAATGATCAGTCCTGTCCTAGATACCATCAAGCCAGATCCCTTCCCAGAACAATATTTCCTAGAAATCACCAGTCCAGGCTTGGAACGTCCTTTGAAAACCAAGGATGCCGTTGCTGGAGCGGTTGGGAAATACATCCATGTCGGGCTCTACCAAGCCATCGATAAGCAAAAGGTCTTTGAAGGAACCTTGTTGGCCTTCGAAGAGGACGAGTTGACTATGGAATATATAGACAAGACGCGTAAGAAAACTGTCCAAATTCCATACAGTTTAGTATCAAAAGCACGTTTAGCAGTTAAATTATAGAAAAAGAAAGGATAGCTTTTGAGGATTCAAAAGTGAAGAAAACATGAGTAAAGAAATGCTAGAGGCCTTCCGCATTTTGGAAGAAGACAAGGGAATCAAAAAAGAAGATATCATCGACGCAGTAGTAGAGTCGCTTCGTTCCGCTTATCGCAGACGCTATGGTCAATCAGACAGCGTAGCTATTGACTTCAACGAAAAAACAGGTGATTTTACCGTTTATACTGTCCGTGAAGTGGTTGATGAAGTATTTGATAGCCGTTTGGAAATCAGTTTGAAAGATGCTCTTGCCATTAATTCAGCCTATGAACTTGGTGATAAAATCAAGTTTGAAGAAGCACCTGCTGAGTTTGGTCGTGTAGCAGCCCAATCTGCCAAACAAACCATCATGGAAAAAATGCGCAAGCAAACACGTGCCATCACCTACAATACTTACAAAGAACATGAGCAAGAAATCATGTCTGGTACAGTAGAACGCTTTGACAACCGCTTCATCTATGTCAACCTTGGAAGCATCGAAGCCCAATTGTCAAAACAAGACCAAATCCCTGGAGAAGTCTTTTCTTCTCATGATCGTATCGAAGTTTATGTCTATAAGGTTGAAGACAACCCTCGCGGTGTCAACGTCTTTGTTAGCCGTAGTCATCCAGAAATGATCAAACGCTTGATGGAGCAAGAAATTCCAGAAGTTTATGACGGAACGGTTGAAATCATGAGCGTGGCTCGTGAAGCTGGTGACCGTACTAAGGTTGCCGTTCGCAGTCATAATCCAAACGTGGACGCTATCGGTACAATCGTTGGACGCGGTGGTGCTAACATCAAGAAGATTACTAGCAAATTCCACCCAGCTCGCTACGATGCCAAGAGCGACCGTATGGTGCCAATCGAAGAAAATATCGATGTTATCGAGTGGGTAGCAGATCCAGCTGAATTTATCTATAATGCCATCGCTCCTGCTGAAGTTGACCAAGTTATCTTTGACGAAAACGACAGCAAGCGTGCCTTGGTCGTTGTGCCAGATAACAAGCTTTCTCTTGCGATCGGTCGTCGTGGACAAAACGTTCGTTTGGCAGCTCATTTGACAGGATATCGTATCGATATCAAGTCTGCTAGCGAATTTGAAGCCATGGAAGAAGCTGGTTCGGTAGATTTGGAAGCAGAAAACGATACTGTAGAAGAATAAAAGCTGCTAGAGGAGGGAAAGATGAAAACGAGAAAAATCCCTTTGCGCAAGTCTGTTGTGTCCAATGAAGTGATTGATAAGCGTGATTTGCTCCGCATTGTCAAAAACAAAGAAGGGCAAGTCTTTATCGATCCGACAGGCAAGGCCAATGGCCGCGGCGCTTATATCAAGCTAGACAATGCAGAAGCCCTAGAGGCGAAAAAGAAGAAGGTCTTTAACCGTAGCTTTAGCATGGAAGTGGAAGAAAGCTTTTATGACGAGTTGATCGCTTATGTGGATCACAAAGTGAAAAGAAGAGAGTTAGGACTTGAATAAGCAAAAGATAAGCAATCTCTTGGGACTTGCTCAGAAAGCAGGGCGGATTATATCGGGTGAAGAATTGGTGGTTAAGGCCATTCAAGACGGCAAGGCCAAGTTGGTCTTTCTAGCCCATGATGCTGGTCCCAATCTGACCAAGAAGATTCAAGATAAAAGTCATTATTATCAAGTAGAAATTGTAACCGTGTTTTCAACACTGGAATTAAGCATAGCAGTCGGGAAATCGAGAAAGGTTTTGGCTGTGACAGATGCTGGATTTACAAAGAAAATGAGGTCTCTTATGGAATAGAAGAGGAGGACATGATTTGTCTAAGAAAAGATTGTACGAAATCGCAAAAGAACTTGGAAAAGAAAGTAAAGAAGTTGTAGCGCGTGCAAAAGAGTTGGGCTTGGATGTGAAAAGCCACTCATCAAGTGTGGAAGAAGCTGTCGCTGCAAAAATCGCTGCCAGCTTTAAGCCTGCAGCTGCTCCGAAAGCAGAAGCAAAACCTGCAACACCAAAAGCAAGTGCAGAAAAGAAAGCCGAGAAATCTGAACCAGCTAAACCAGCTGTAGCCAAGGAAGAGGCAAAACCTGCTGAGCCAGTCGCTCCTAAAACAGAAAAAGTAGCAGCTAAACCGCAAAGTCGTAATTTCAAGGCTGAGCGTGAAGCTCGTGCCAAAGAACAGGCAGAACGACGCAAGCAAAATAAGGGCAATAACCGTGACCAACAAAAGGGAAATCATCAAAAGAATGATAACCGTAATGGTGGAAAACAAGGTCAAGGCAACCGCGACAATCGTCGTTTTAATGACCAAGCTAAGAAACAGCAAGGTCAGCAAAATCGTGGCAATGAGCGCCGTCAACAAGAGGATAAACGTCCAAATCAAGTAGCTCCACGTATTGACTTTAAAGCCCGTGCAGCAGCCCTAAAAGCAGAACAAAATGCAGAGTACGCACGTTCAAGTGAGGAACGCTTCAAGCAGTATCAGGCTGCTAAAGAAGCCTTAGCTCAAGCTAACAAACGCAAGGAACCAGAGGAAATCTTTGAAGAAGCAGCTAAGTTAGCTGAGCAAGCGCAACAAGCACAGCAAGTTCAAGCAGTGGTTGAAGTCGTCCCTGAGAAAAAAGAAGCTGCAGTGGATACACGTCGTAAAAAACAAGCTCGACCAGACAAAAATCGTGACGATTATGATCACGAAGAAGATGGTCCTAGAAAACAACAAAAGAATCGAAGTAGTCAAAATCAAGTGAGAAATCAAAAGAATAGTAACTGGAATAACAACAAAAAGAATAAAAAAGGCAATAACAAGAACAACCGTAATCAGGCTCCAAAACCTGTTACAGAGCGTAAATTCCATGAATTGCCAACAGAATTTGAATATACAGATGGTATGACCGTTGCGGAAATCGCAAAACGTATCAAACGTGAACCAGCTGAAATTGTTAAGAAACTTTTCATGATGGGTGTCATGGCCACACAAAACCAATCCTTGGATGGGGAAACAATTGAACTCCTCATGGTGGATTATGGTATCGAAGCCAAACAAAAAGTTGAAGTGGATAATGCCGATATCGAACGTTTCTTTGTTGAAGATGGTTATCTCAATGAAGATGAATTGGTTGAGCGTCCACCAGTTGTAACTATCATGGGACACGTTGACCACGGTAAAACAACACTCCTAGATACCCTTCGTAACTCTCGTGTTGCGACAGGTGAAGCAGGTGGTATCACTCAGCATATCGGTGCCTACCAAATCGTGGAAAATGGCAAGAAGATTACCTTCCTTGATACACCAGGACACGCGGCCTTTACATCTATGCGTGCGCGTGGTGCTTCTGTTACCGATATTACTATCTTGGTCGTAGCGGCAGATGACGGGGTTATGCCTCAGACTATCGAAGCTATCAACCACTCAAAAGCGGCCAACGTTCCAATCATCGTAGCTATCAACAAGATTGATAAACCAGGTGCCAACCCAGAACGCGTTATCGGTGAATTGGCAGAGCATGGAGTTATGTCAACTGCTTGGGGTGGAGATTCTGAATTTGTTGAAATCTCAGCTAAATTCAACCAAAACATCGAAGAATTGTTGGAAACAGTCCTTCTTGTGGCTGAAATCCAAGAACTTAAAGCAGACCCAACAGTGCGTGCAATCGGTACCGTTATCGAAGCTCGCTTGGATAAAGGAAAAGGTGCGGTCGCAACCCTTCTTGTTCAACAAGGTACCTTGAACGTTCAAGACCCAATCGTTGTCGGAAATACCTTCGGTCGTGTCCGTGCTATGACCAACGACCTTGGTCGTCGTGTTAAGGTTGCTGGACCATCAACACCAGTCTCAATCACAGGTTTGAACGAAGCTCCAATGGCGGGTGACCACTTTGCCGTTTACGAAGATGAAAAATCTGCGCGTGCAGCCGGTGAAGAGCGTGCCAAACGTGCCCTTATGAAACAACGTCAAGCTACCCAACGTGTCAGCCTTGAAAACCTCTTTGATACCCTTAAAGCTGGTGAACTCAAATCAGTTAACGTTATCATCAAGGCCGACGTACAAGGTTCGGTTGAAGCCCTTTCTGCCTCACTTCAAAAGATCGATGTGGAAGGTGTCAAAGTTACCATCGTTCACTCAGCGGTCGGTGCCATCAACGAATCAGACGTGACCCTTGCCGAAGCTTCAAATGCCTTTATCGTTGGTTTCAACGTACGCCCTACTCCACAAGCTCGTCAACAAGCAGAAGCTGACGATGTGGAAATCCGTCTCCACAGCATTATCTACAAGGTTATCGAAGAGATGGAAGAAGCTATGAAAGGGATGCTTGATCCAGAATTTGAAGAAAAAGTTATCGGTGAAGCAGTTATCCGTGAAACCTTCAAGGTGTCTAAAGTGGGAACTATCGGTGGATTCATGGTTATCAACGGTAAGGTTACTCGTGACTCTAAAGTCCGTGTTATCCGTGATGGTGTCGTTATCTATGACGGCGAACTCGCAAGCTTGAAACACTACAAAGACGACGTCAAAGAAGTTACAAACGGCCGTGAAGGTGGATTGATGATTGATGGCTACAATGATATCAAGACTGATGATGTGATTGAGGCGTATGTCATGGAAGAAATCAAGAGATAAGATTTTTTGCTCCTTTCTTAGGTGGTGAGGGACGCAAGCAAACCGATGGTTTCATTGCTTATTTTTGAGCCTAAGGTCTCAAAAATCCCCTGTGATGGGACTGATAAATCAGTTCCATCACTTTCACCACGGCGAAAGAAGCAGGTTAGCTCAAATTGAACTTCGTTTAAATTTGAGCTGAAAATCAAGAAATTTAAACATAGCTAGGTCTGCTGGCCTAGCTTTTGGTTCAAAGTAGAGAAAGGAATATCATGGCAAATCATTTCCGTACGGATCGTGTGGGCATGGAAATCAAGCGTGAAGTCAATGAGATTTTGCAAAAGAAAGTCCGTGATCCGCGTGTCCAAGGCGTGACCATCACAGATGTTCAGATGCTAGGTGACTTGTCTGTTGCCAAGGTTTACTACACCATTTTGAGTAACCTTGCTTCAGATAATCAAAAAGCCCAAATCGGGCTTGAAAAAGCAACTGGTACTATCAAACGTGAACTTGGTCGCAATTTGAAATTATACAAAATCCCAGATTTGACCTTCGTCAAAGACGAGTCCATCGAGTATGGAAACAAGATTGACGAAATGCTACGCAATCTGGATAAGAACTAAGAAGGAGGGGAGACCCTCTTTTTTGGTGGGTGAAAATAGGTGGAATTTGAAATGGAAAAATATTCTTTTAAAAAAGGGATTCTGTATTTTTAAATGTTAGCTAATCAGAAAATGCTTTTTTTTTTTAGCAAATATGATATGATGATTTCATAAATAAAAGGAGATTCTATCAATGAATAATGTAAAAAAAGTTTGTCGTTTAGCTTTGCTATGTCTTTCCGTCTCTACTCTAGTTGCTTGTAGTTCTCTTTCTGAAAAAACAAGCAGCTCTTCTAATGAGAATCAAACAGAAGCTTCATCTAGTAGTTCTGAGAAGAAAGGGTTGTTTGCTAAAGCAAAAGAAAAACTCAGTTCAAGCGATTTTAACCCACAAGATGTTAGCGATACGACAATTGAGTCTATAAAAACCTATGAAGATTACTTGATTATGAATGAGAAAATAATCGATAATTACTATACAGAAGCAGATGAAGCCTTTAAAGGGACTGTTTTAGAAGATAGCGCTGCTATCCAAGAACTGAAAGATAGCACTAAAAAAGAAATGGAAGATTTGAAAAAACAATATGGTCCACTAAAGAAAGCACCTATTCAAGGGAAAGAAGAAGTGATTAAGACTCTAAAAGATTATCGTGATAATCTACATGAACAAGTGGAGCAGTGGAAAGCTAGTCTTTAATAGGAAGAGTGGAGTTCAATATGGATTATCAATTATTACCACATGAATATATGGTTATGAATAGTGACCATGTGAGTTTTGGGAAAAATGGTTTGGCTACAGATGAATTAATTTTAACGAATCTACACTTAGTACATATCAAAAAAGGTTTTTGGGGAGGGAAAAAAGACCAGGTTACCATTCCTATTAACCAGATTAAAATTTTTGAAGGGAAACCTCAAGTTTCAGTAACCAAAACCAATGGTGTGAAACGGTTGGAAATTTATTATAATGGCGGACAAGCTATCTTTTCATTTAATAATACTAAGGATACTGACAAGTGGGCTAGAAACATTATTAAATTGATTTCAGGTGATACAAGCAATTTTGAAACCTTGGGGGATAGTAGCTTATTCGGAGCAGATGTTTTGGCAGAAACATTTAAGGATACATTTGACACTTTTAAAGCAGGACTTGGGATTAAGGATGCAGAGCCAGAAAAGATTTCAACCAAGTGTAGCTTTTGTGGAGCACCTTTGTCAGGTCAAGTGAAGCAAACAGTAAGATGTGCCTATTGTGATATGGATCAGAGTTTATAAGGGGGCAATTAAATGGGGTTGATAAAAGCAATTACAGATTCTATTGGTGGGACATTTGCAGATCAGTGGAAAGAAATTATCACGGTTCAAGCTTTTGATGAACATACAGCTGTAAGTCCCGGTATTGTTCAAGAAAGTAATAATGGTAGGGGTGTCAATACGAAGGGATCTGTAGGTGTTATTTCTAACGGATCCAAGATTTTTATTCCAGAAAATACTGCTGCCTTTATCTTTAGTCAGTCTGGTATCGAGGAAATTATTACAGAACCAGGTGGATATGAATACCAAAATGGTGAGAGCAGTGTTTTTAACGGTGATGGATTGAAAAAGTCACTGTTTGACAATGTTGTTAATCGTGTTGGATTCGGTGGTCAAAGTGATCAGCAAAAACAGATTTGTTTTGTTAATTTGAGAGAAATTCGTAATATTAAATTTGGGACTCGTGGTCCAGTCATGTATAATGATTTGTTTTATGGGACAGATTTAGAAGTACGTGCTTTTGGAACATTTTCTATCCAAATTACAGATGCTAAGCAATTTATCAGAAACTTTCTTCCTGCCAATGTGACTTATTATACCTTTGATAGCGCTCAAGCTAGATCACAAATAGTGACAGAATTTCTTCAATCTTTTATTGTTGCACTTAATTCTTTGTCAACAACTTATCGTATTTCACAATTACCCTCACAAGCTGCAGTTCTTGCGGAACAGGTATCAAATGATGGACAGTATGCAGGGACTTGGAAAGAACGTTTTGGATTTGAGATTGTAAAAGTTGCCATTGCTAATATTGAGTTCTCACCAGAATCTAAGGAATTGGTTAAACAATTTTCATCAAATAAGATGAATTTAAAAGCTTATGATGATGTATCGCAGAAATCTTCTAATATTGCAGCACAACAAAAAATTGCATCAGGAGTGGAGCAACATGGTCTAGGTGATAGTGCTGGAATGATATTTGGAATGAATATGGCTCAAAGTTTAGATGAAAAAGCCATGAAACCAAGTCTATCATTAGATGAGCAAATCGAAGCACTTACAAAACTAAAATCTCTTTTAGATGCAGGTATATTATCTCAGGAAGAATTTGATCGAAAGAAAAAAGAAATTATGGATTTATAAGATAAAGCTCGAAAGTTCATAGTTAGTGTGTATTCAAGGAACATTTTAGGTGAAACAATAATAGACTATCGTTCACAGATAGAATATCATGTTGTAAAGGTAGGAGTTGAATATTTTAGCTGTCTCTACAAAGACTATTAAAAATCTTTAACAAATAAGTTGCTAAGGATTTTTTGAAAATTTTTGAGGGGAATTTGAAACATACTTTAAAAGAGTATGCTATCATAGAATATAACTTACAGAAGTAAAAGGAGTTTGTATATGGCTGAACAAGAGTTAGCTATGCAAGTATTACAACAAGTGGTAAAACTACCAGTTGTTAAGGTTGATCGTTCGAAATTTTTAGTGGATAAGTTTTCCAAAGAATTGGATCCACAGGACATTCCTACCTTATTAGAACAAGGCCCAACGTCTCTCTTATCTCAAGAAACCTTAGATAGAGTGGCTAATGCCTGCATTAGGGATAATGTTTTATTGGCGAGTGGAACCTCTGTTTTGGCAGGATTACCTGGAGGGATTGCTATGGCAATTACCATTCCAGCTGATGTGGCTCAATTTTATGGTTTCTCCCTGAAATTGGCTCAAGAATTAGGTTATATTTATGGTTATGAGGATCTTTGGGCTTCACGCGAGGAGTTGAGTGAAGATGCTCAAAATACCCTCTTGCTTTATCTAGGCGTCATGTTGGGGGTGAATGGAACCGCTGCCTTGTTACGTGCAGGTGGTATAACAATTGCCAAACAGGTAATGAAAACAGTACCTAATAAAGCTTTAACAAAGACGCTTTGGTACCCTATTTTGAAAAAAGTCTTAAGAATATTTGGTGTGAATCTGACCAAGGGAGGGCTGGCCAAAGGAATGGGAAAATTCATACCTATCTTGGGTGGTATCATTTCAGGTGGTTTAACCTTTGCAACTATGAAACCGATGGGGGAAAGCTTGCAGAAAGAATTATCCAAGCTAGTCAACTATAGTGAAGTTCAATATCAAGAAGATGTTGAAACAATCCGAAAAGAGGCTGAAATCATCGAAGGAGAGTGATATGGGACTCATAAAAATTCTAGCTAAAACTTACGGGAATTACTTTTTAACCATGCAAGGTGTAAAAGTAATGAAAACGATAAAGAAAGATGACCACGCTGTTGTCGGTCTGGGAAAACTTTTTATTGCAGACAAGCTAATGGATACGGCTCGGTGGCTCATCAAGCCAGAGGATAACAAATGAAATTTTTCTGGGGACTTCTTGCCATTATTTTTATTAAACCGATTATTGGAATTGTGAAATTCCTGTGGATGATCATCTATTTTGTAATCCAATTGCTGTTTTACAAGATATTATTTAAGCTATTGGATTGGCTCTTTAAACTTATCTAGATGGTAATCCAAGTCGCAGAGAACTAGCAGGAACTCCACTGCTAGTTTTTTAATCTCTCTCCATATGGTATAATATAAGTAGTAAAATCATTTTAGAACATACAATGGAGGTCGTCATGGACAATATCATCGATGTGTCAATTCCTGTTGCAGAAGTGGTGGACAAGCATCCAGAAGTCTTGGAAATCTTAGTTGAGCTTGGATTTAAACCCCTTGCCAATCCCTTGATGCGTAATACTGTTGGTCGCAAAGTATCGCTCAAACAGGGTTCTAAGCTTGAAGGAACCCCTATGGATAAGATTGTCCGCACGTTGGAAGCCAATGGCTACGAAGTGATTGGATTAGACTAATGGCAGATGAAAGGATTCATGTCCTACGGGATATTTTGTTAGAATTGCATAATGGCGCCTCTCCTGAGTCGGTTCAGGAGCGTTTTGATGCGACCTTTACAGGTGTTTCAGCTATCGAGATTTCCCTTATGGAGCACGAGCTGATGAACTCGGACTCAGGTGTCACCTTTGAAGATGTCATGGAACTCTGTGATGTCCATGCCAATCTTTTTAAAAATGCTGTTAAGGATGTCGAAGTTGCAGATACCGAGCATCCAGGTCACCCAGTTCGGGTATTTAAAGAAGAAAATCTGGCTCTCCGTGCGGCCTTGATTCGCATTCGGAGATTGCTAGATACCTACGAATCTACGAAAGATGAAGAGATGCTTGCGGAGATGCGTAAAGGCTTGGTGCGTCAGATGGGACTTGTGGGGCAATTTGACATCCATTACCAACGTAAAGAAGAACTCTTCTTTCCTATCATGGAGCGCTATGGACACGATTCACCTCCCAAAGTTATGTGGGGAGTGGATGATCAGATTAGGGAACTCTTTCAAACAGCTTTAGCGACAGCCAAGTCACTACCAGAAGTGTCGATTAGCACTGTAAAGGAAACTTTTGAAGCCTTTGCGACAGAGTTTGAAAGTATGATTTTCAAGGAAGAGTCCATCCTTCTCATGATTCTCCTTGAGTCCTTCACCCAAGATGACTGGCTTCAGATTGCGGAGGAGAGTGACGCCTATGGCTATGCCATCATCCGTCCGTCTGAGAAATGGGTGCCAGAACGACAGAGTTTTATTGAGGAAAAGAGTGCAGGGGAGCCTGTACAGCTAGATACGGCAGAGGGTCAAGTTCAACAAGTTATCGATACGCCAGAGGGGCAGTTCACCATTACCTTTACCCCTAAGGAAAAGGAAGCAGTGCTGGACCGTCATAGTCAACAGGCTTTTGGGAATGGCTATCTTTCAGTTGAGCAGGCCAATCTGATCCTCAATCACCTCCCTATGGAGATTACCTTTGTCAATAAAGACGATATTTTCCAGTATTACAATGACAATACGCCAGCTGATGAGATGATTTTCAAACGGACACCGTCCCAAGTCGGGCGTAATGTTGAACTTTGTCATCCACCTAAGTACTTGGACAAGGTCAAGAACATTATGAAGGGGCTTCGTGAGGGAAGCAAAGACAAGTATGAAATGTGGTTCAAGTCTGATTCGCGAGGTAAGTTTGTCCACATCACCTACGCAGCAGTGCACGATGAAGAGGGAGAATTCCAAGGTGTGTTGGAGTACGTTCAGGATATCCAGCCTTACCGTGAGATTGACACGGACTATTTCCGTGGACTAGAATAAGGAGAAAAAATGAGTTACGAACAAGAATTTATGAAGGAATTTGAAGCTTGGGTCAATACCCAGATTATGATTAACGACATGGCGCACAAGGAAAGTCAAAAAGTTTACGAAGAAGACCAAGACGAGCGTGCCAAAGATGCCATGATTCGCTACGAAAGTCGTTTGGATGCTTATCAGTTCTTACTTGCTAAGTTTGAAAACTTCAAAGCAGGCAAGGGATTCCATGATTTGCCAGAAGGCTTGTTTGGTGAGCGAAATTATTAAATGAGATAGATTCTTGATTTTTTACTAAAATCTTGATAGAATATTTATATTAAATCCTTGTCAGAGCAGGGGTTTTTTATTGAAAGGATTTTATCATGTCAAAGAAACTCAATCGTAAAAAACAATTACGAAATAGCCTCCGTCGTTCAGGTGCCTTTTCAAGTACTGTGACTAAGGTTGTAGAAGAGACAAAAAAAGTCGTGAAACGTGCAGAGCAGTCAGCAAGCCAAGCTGGTAAGGCTGTTTCTAAAAAAGTTGAACAAGCAGTAGAAGCTACCAAAGAGCAAGCTCAAAAAGTAGCCAATTCTGTAGAAGATTTTGCAGCAAACTTGGGTGGACTTCCACTTGACCGTGCTAAGACTTTCTATGATGAAGGCATCAAGTCTGCGTCAGATTTCAAAAACTGGACTGAAAAAGAACTCCTTGCCTTGAAAGGAATCGGCCCAGCTACCATTAAGAAATTGAAAGAAAATGGCATCAAGTTCAAGTAATTTTTCTTGTGCCTTGCATTTCCGAAAAAATCTTGCTACAATAGAGCCGTTAGAGGTGTTTTGAATCCCACATTTTACAGAAAGTGGCGGTGCTGAGAAGTCCACAAATGTGTCAAAACTGGTTGCTAATGGATGAAAAATTGAAATAAAAGTGTCTTTTTGTTTTTAAGACGAGAGTTGCGGGCAACTGCCCGAAATTGGGTGGTACCGCGGATAAATACATTCGTCCCTGTCATGTAGATGGCAGGGCTTTTCTTTTGCGTCTTAGTCAAAGGAGGTTGTTATGAAGCAATCTTTTAAAACTAATAAACTATACTATGGCTTTCCTGTTTTTATTTTAGGATATCAAGATCAGAATTTTGGCTATAACATCACGACCTGTAGTTCCTCTTATAGTCTAGGAGATTGGATTGTGATTGGAGTCGTTGCGAAAGAGAATGCCGCAGAGCAGATTAAGCATTATCAGCAGTTCACCGTGAATATCCCTGATGAAAATCTCATGCTCGAGATGGAGCAGGCTGGTTTTATCAGTCATCAGGAGAAATTGGAACGTTTGGGAGTGCATTATGAAATTTCTGAACGAACTCAGGCACCGATTTTAGAGGATTGTCCAGTCGTTTTGGATTGTCAGGTAGATAGGATTGTTGAGGAAGAGGGAATTTGTCATATTTTCGCTAAGATTATTGAGAGACTTGTTGACCCAGAACTTTTGGATGAAAAGGGACATTTTAGAAATGAACTGTTTGCCCCAACCTATTTCATGGGAGATGGATATCAGCGCGTCTATCGTTATCTGGACAAGCGTGTAGATATGAAGGGGAGCTTCATTAAGAAAGCGAGGAAAAAGGATGGCAAGAACTGAACTGCCAGAACGCTTGGAAACAGAACGACTCGTCCTACGAGTTCGTACAGTGGCAGATGCTGAGGATATCTTTGACTATGCTAGTCGTCCGGAAGTCTCTTACCCAGCAGGCTTTCTACCCGTCAAGACCTTGGAAGATGAGATTTATTATCTAGAGCATATCCTTCCCGAACGCAATCAAAAGGAAAATATCCCAGCTGGCTATGGGATTGTCGTCAAAGGAACCGATAAAGTCATTGGTTCTGTTGATTTCAATCACCGTCACGAAGATGATGTACTGGAGATTGGCTACACCTTGCACCCGGACTACTGGGGACGCGGTTATGTGCCAGAAGCAGCGCTTGCCTTGATCGACTTAGGCTTTAAAGATTTGGGTCTTCACAAAATAGAATTGTCTTGCTTTGGTAACAATGTCCAAAGTCAACGAGTCGCAGAAAAACTTGGATTTACCCTCGAAGCTCGTATCCGAGACCGTAAAGATGTTCAAGGAAACCGCTGTGACAGTCTGATATATGGTTTGCTGAAGAGTGAGTGGGAGGTGATTTGATGCATCTTTTCATCATTGGGGCTCCTGCTTCTGGGAAAATGACGATTGGTCAAGAGTTATCTCGACTGACAGATGCTACCCTCTTTTATAACCATCAAGCCATCGATTTTGCATTAGAAATCTATCAGGACTTTACAGAGGAAATGTGGGAATTTGTTCGTGGAATCACCTTTTCTTTCCTTGGAGCAAGTGCAAGAAATCAGCGATCAGTAATTTTAACTGACGTAATTGATTTTTCAAATCAGTACCAGCTGATGTATTTAAAGCAAATTCAGGATTTGTTGAATGACTATCATCAAGAGATTCTGTTTGTGGAGTTGGAAACAAGTCTTGAGGAGCGCTTACATCGAAATCGAACGGAGAATCGATTAAAGCACAAACCCTTAAAACGACATATTGAGGTATCTGAAAGAGAAATTTTAGAAACCACTGAAACACTTCAATTAAATTCCCAACATCAACCGAATGAGCTACACCACTACTTTAAAATAAATAATACGAATTTGTCTGCAGAAGAAGCTGCTAAGCAAATTCAAAATAAAATGAACAAAATAGAGAAAGGACACACACATATCTAAACAACTTCATGAAGACGTTCTCAAGACTCAAGAAGTTCAAAAGTCTCAATCTTTTTCGTTCGTGATTCCTACCACCAAATGTAACTGGAAAACTCTACCTTAATCGCGCTTGGAGTACACCCTTCAAAGTAAACGAATCACAAAGAAACTGGGATTTCCCATTTAAGCCTGTATCCGAGGTCGTAAGAATATCCAATACAGCAGAGGTAGAGTTTGATTTATTGAAGAATGAGTTAGAGGAGAAAATAGATGGCTAAAAAGAAAAATAGAAAAAAGAATTAAACCGCCAGCAAAAGTTGGATATCAAAGTCGTTTCTGAAGAAGAGGTTGCCTGGACAGAACTACTGGCTAAAAAAACAACTTTTGTAGAACGTCGGACCATTCAAAATTTCGATGAACTACATACAACAGTGATGCAATATGCTGATGAACATGGAGAGTATCCAGATGTTCAGCTAATCAATTACCAACTGAAAAATAGGATTTTTGATTAGAATCAGGACTATGCTTTATTTAGAGAAGCTATGCATACTCCAAATACACAGAAGCGAAATGAACTGTTAAAACAAGTTTTAAAGATCAATCCAGATTATTTTGCTGCTACTTTTCACCCATTCTTATCAGAGGTTGAAGATTTTGATTTACCAACCTTTAGATTAGATTTAGGAGGCAAAGATTGAAATTAATGTATTATTTTAATACTGACAATAGATTGAGGAATCTTTTTGCTCAAACTTGGAAAATACTTATGTATGCGCTAACGTATTTTCCAATAATATCTCTAATTATATTCTGTCTTACCGATTTTAAATTAGTTATAATTTTACAATTTGCCTTGATACTAATATATGTGTTTAACTATAAAAATCGATTTAATAAGTTTAGAGTTTTTCTTACTAAAAGTACTAAATCTTTAGCTTTTATGAACGCATGGGATGGAATATTTTGCGGAATCTTGACTTACATTCTTTATAACCTAAATCTAGTTGAATCAACTTTAATCAACTTATCTCAATATTTTTCTACTAATTATGGCATAAGTAAAAATCACATAAATAACTGGATTATCATTGTAATACTTTTAATATTACCATTTGTATTATCTGTTATAAAAACTATAATATCAATCAAGATATTTAAAAAAGTTAATAAAATAGATATCTCCAAGGGAAAGACACTATGGAATGTATATGCCACGATGCTTATTAATTCGTTTTTATGGTATTATATCTATATTTATTACTTTATTTCTAAAGCTATTGATTTTCATTCCGATTTAATAACTGACATTTTTATATTTAATTCATTTATTGCGCTTTATTTAATATTCTGGTGGATAATTCATAATCTAATTAGACATGGTGCAAAAGATACTAAAGAAGTAATAGCATCATGGCTAACTGGAACAATCTGTATATTGTTGTTAGCAATATTTAATCAAGTTGAAAATGAATTAATAAATGCTTTAACCTGGTTTTTGCCAATATTAATTCCTAGTCTAATTGGAGAAATAAATTCTCAATTTGATACAAAAAAATATAAGAAAAAACCAATAAGAACTGAGAAAATGGATAGACACCTCTATCGAACTCAACTATATAGTTTTCTTACTCTATTAATGTTGAGTATTATTCCAAAGTTAACCGAAATTATTTGGGGTTTAAAGATTAAGATGAAATTGGTCGAATTTATAACTCCCGTAGCTGATTGGATGTCTGAATTATTTGCCTCAACTATAATTATTTTCGTTTGTTTCATATTATCATTGGTTATTGGGAAGGCTATAATTTGGTTATTACAGTATTTCTATTTAAACACCCATAATGGATATTACGTGTATCGTGATAACATGCACAGTGTATTAATAAATCGTAGATATAAAAGAAATATTCATAAAAGGAGAAAAAATAATGTCTAATCAACTTTAACCTAAACACATTCCATCCTATGTTTAGGCTGGTCGTTATCAAAAATAGCTTGACGAAGATATTTTCAAGCCTTCAGGAGATCAAAAGGCTAAGTCTTATTCAATAGTGATTCCCACCACCAAATGTTACTGGTACACTTCACCTTGGTCACGCTTGGGGTACAACCTTCAAAGCAAACGAATCACAAAGAAGCTTAGATTCCCGTTCAAGCCTGTAGCTGAGTCCTGAAGGATATCTAAGGCAGTTGAGTCGAATCTATTGAAGAATGAGTTAGAGGAGAAAATAGATGGCTAAAAAGAAAAATAGAAAAAAAGAATTAAAACGCCAGCAAAAGTTGGATATCAAAGTTATTTCTGAAGAAGAGGCTGCTTGGACAGAAATCATGGCCAAAAATCCAACTTTTGTAGAACGTCGGACTATTCAAAATTTCGATGAACTGCATACAGCAGTGATGCAATATGCTGATGAACACGGAGAGTATCCAGATGTTCAGCTAATCAATTACCAACTGAAAAATAGGACTTTTGATTGGAGTCAGGACCACGCTTTATTTAGAGAAGCTATGCATACTCCAAATACACAGAAGCGAAATAAACTGTTAAAACAAGTTTTAAAAATCAATCCAGATTATTTTGCTGCTGATTTTCATTTATTCTTATCAGAAGTTGAAGATTTTGATTTGTCAACTTTTAAAAAAGTATTGGATTTTGAAATTCTAGTTTTAGAAAAATGGAAAATGAATGGATACAATAGTTGGAATTATTTTGAAGCACGCCCTATCCTGTCTGCTCTGATGTTTCTGATTGAATATTATATGGCAGAAAAATTTTATTTTAAGGCTTTGGAATTGGTTAACTTATACTTAAGTAAGCGACCAGAACGGTTTCCTCCTAATTTTGTCTTCTGTATGCTTTCCTTGTATCATATTACTGGTCAGGAACTAAAGGTTGAACGTTTCTATCGTGAAGAATTAAATACAGGGAAACGGGATGATACCATTCTTATTCATGCCATCATCTCTGCTTTTTCTCAAGGAAAAATTGAGGAAGCCAGTCAGCTATTTGCAAAATTAGTGGAGATCAATGATGAAGCTGTTGAATTCTTTATAGAGGAAGATTGGCAATTCAAAGTTATAGATATCGAAGACCAAGAATGCTATTGTCCAAATTCAGTTGAATCGCTACAAGCTAGTTTGTATCCTCTGTTTGATTATTTACTAGAAAATATTATTTTAACGAAATTTTTAACAAACGAAGCCAAAAAGTTCCGCCGTAAACCAGTATTTTCGAATCATTCTAGTATGATAAGAAATTTATCCGAGGTCACTGACTGGCATTCCTTTATGAACGAGGAAGAAATGAAGGGAATTCGGATGGATCTTGTTCACATATTTGTTGAAAATGGGATTCGTAGGTCTTCAGATTTCAAAAAATGGACTGAAAAAGAAGTTCTCGCTTTGAAGGGAATTGGTCCCGTAACCGTTCAAAAACTGAAAGAAAACGGCATAAAGTTTAAGAAAGAGAAGTAATTGTTTATGGAAGGGAGGAGGTGAATTTGTCTTGAATGAAATTTCTAATTTCATCCTGTATACTACACCAAATGGCGACGTTCAGCTAGATATCCTTTTACAAGATGAAAATCTTTGGTTGACTCAAAAAGGTCTTGCAGAGCTCTTTGGAGTTGAACGAAGTGTCATTACAAAGCACTTGAAAAACATTTATGATAGTGGTGAGTTGGATAAGGTGTTAACTTGTGCAAAATTTGCACAGGTTCAACAAGAGGGAAATAGAACTGTCAGGCGTGAACTTGAATATTACAATCTGGATGCTATCATTTCAGTAGGCTATCGTGTAAATTCCAGTAAGGCTACTCAATTTAGAATTTGGGCAACCAAGACCTTGAAAGAATTTATCATCAAAGGTTTTGTTTTGAATGATGAACGCTTGAAACAAGGACAGACAGTTTTCGGACAAGATTATTTCCGTGAACTTTTAGAACGAATTCGCTCTATTCGTTCTAGCGAGCGCCGAATCTATCAACAAATTACGGATATCTTTGCCGAATGTGCTATAGATTATGATCGAAACTCAGATATTACTAAAAACTTCTATGCTATGGTGCAAAATAAATTTCATTATGCAATTACTGGAAATACTGCTGCAGAAATTATCTATCAGCAAGCCGATGCTAGTAAAGAAAAAATGGGATTAACTTCTTGGAAGAATGCACCTGATGGACGAGTGCTCAAATCAGATGTAACGGTAGCCAAAAATTATTTGCAAGAAAAAGAAATTCGACAACTAGAGAGAACTGTTACAGCCTATTTTGATTATATTGAGGGTTTGGTTGAGCGCCGTAATACTTTTACAATGCAAGGATTGGCAGATAGTATTGATCGTTTTCTATCTTTTAATGAGTACGAAATTTTAGAAGGAAAAGGAAGTATTTCCAAGAAACAAGCAGACTCAAAAGCCATTCAGGAGTATGAAAAATTTAACCGAACTCAAAAAATTATATCAGACTTTGATAAACATATTATGAAGATAACGAGAGAAACATAATGAGTTGAATCAAAGTCTATCTCCTACATACTAATTTTATTTAAAGATATTAACTAGAAAGGACAAACACATGTCTAAAGAACTTTCACCTAAATACAATCCAGCCGAGGTTGAGGCTGGTCGTTACCAAAAATGGCTTGACGCTGATGTTTTCAAACCTTCAGGAGATCAAAAGGCAAAGCCTTATTCAATCGTGATTCCACCACCAAACGTAACTGGTAAACTCCACCTTGGTCACGCTTGGGATACGACTTTGCAGGATATCATCATCCGTCAAAAACGCATGCAAGGTTTTGATACCCTTTGGCTTCCAGGTATGGACCACGCGGGGATTGCAACTCAAGCTAAGGTTGAGGAGCGCTTGCGTGGTGAGGGTATTACTCGTTACGACCTGGGTCGTGAAAAATTCCTTGACAAAGTTTGGGAATGGAAAGACGAGTATGCCACTACCATCAAAGAACAATGGGGCAAGATGGGGCTCTCTGTCGACTACTCTCGCGAGCGTTTCACTCTTGATGAAGGCTTGTCAAAAGCTGTTCGCAAGGTCTTTGTGGACCTTTACAAGAAAGGTTGGATCTATCGTGGTGAATTCATCATCAACTGGGACCCAGCTGCACGCACAGCCCTTTCTGATATTGAAGTTATCCACAAGGATGTCGAAGGTGCCTTCTACCACATGAACTACATGCTGGAAGATGGTTCACGCGCCCTTGAAGTGGCAACAACTCGTCCTGAGACCATGTTTGGGGACGTTGCCGTTGCGGTCAACCCAGAAGACCCACGCTACAAGGATTTGATCGGTCAAAACGTTATTCTGCCAATCGCTAATAAACCTATCCCGATCGTTGGAGACGAGCACGCAGATCCTGAATTTGGTACTGGTGTCGTGAAAATCACGCCTGCCCACGATCCAAACGACTTCTTGGTTGGTCAACGCCACAACTTGCCACAAGTCAACGTCATGAACGACGACGGAACTATGAACGAGCTTGCCTTCGAATTTGCAGGCATGGACCGTTTTGAAGCTCGTAAGGCAGTCGTTGCTAAACTGGAAGAAATCGGTGCCCTTGTTAAAATCGAAAAACGTGTCCACAGTGTTGGCCACTCAGAGCGTACAGGTGTTGTGGTTGAGCCACGCTTGTCTACTCAATGGTTTGTCAAGATGAACCAATTGGCGAAAAATGCTATTGCCAACCAAGACACAGAGGACAAAGTTGAATTCTACCCACCTCGTTTCAACGATACCTTCCTCCAATGGATGGAAAATGTCCATGACTGGGTAATCTCTCGTCAGCTCTGGTGGGGTCACCAAATCCCTGCTTGGTACAATGCTGAGGGTGAAATGTACGTCGGTGAAGAAGCTCCAGAAGGTGACGGATGGACACAAGATGAAGACGTCTTGGATACTTGGTTTAGTTCTGCCCTTTGGCCATTCTCAACCATGGGCTGGCCTGATGTCGACTCAGAAGATTTCAAACGTTACTTCCCAACTTCAACCTTGGTAACAGGTTACGACATTATCTTCTTTTGGGTATCTCGTATGATCTTCCAATCCTTGGAATTCACTGGTCGTCAGCCATTCCAAAACGTGCTTATCCACGGTCTCATCCGTGACGAGCAAGGACGCAAGATGTCCAAATCTCTCGGTAACGGGATTGACCCGATGGATGTCATCGAAAAATACGGTGCCGATGCCCTTCGTTGGTTCCTTTCAAACGGTTCTGCACCAGGTCAAGACGTGCGTTTCTCTTACGAGAAAATGGATGCTTCATGGAACTTCATTAACAAGATCTGGAACATCTCTCGCTACATCCTCATGAATAATGAAGGCTTGACCCTTGAGCAAGCAACTGCCAATGTGGAAAAAGTTGTTAACAAGGAAGCTGGGAATGTCACAGACCGCTGGATTCTTCACAACCTCAATGAAACCATCGGCAAAGCTACTGCCAACTTTGACAAGTTTGAGTTTGGTGTCGCTGGACATATCCTTTACAACTTCATCTGGGACGAGTTTGCGGACTGGTACGTTGAATTGACCAAGGAAGTCCTTTATAGCGACAATGAAGAAGAGAAAGTTATCACACGTTCTGTTCTCCTTTACACTTTGGACAAGATCCTTCGTCTCCTCCACCCAATCATGCCATTCGTGACAGAGGAAATCTTTGGACAAATCTCAGAAGGCTCTATCGTTACAGCTGCATACCCAACTGTTAATCCAGACTTTGAAGACCTTGCGGCCCACACAGGTGTCGAAAGCCTCAAAGACTTGATCCGTGCTGTTCGTAATGCGCGTGCGGAAGTAAACGTAGCACCAAGTAAGCCTATCACCATCCTTGTTAAGACTAGCGATAGTGACTTGGAAGCCTTCTTTAACAGCAATGTTAACTACATCAAACGCTTCACAAATCCAGAACACTTGGAAATCGCATCAACCATCCCTGCACCTGAACTCGCTATGTCAAGCGTCATCACAGGAGCAGAAATCTACTTGCCACTGGCAGACCTCCTCAATGTCGAAGAAGAACTGGCTCGTCTCGACAAGGAACTAGCTAAATGGCAAAAAGAACTGGACATGGTAGGCAAGAAGCTCTCTAACGAACGCTTTGTAGCCAATGCCAAACCAGAAGTCGTCCAAAAAGAACGCGACAAACAAGCCGACTACCAAGCGAAATATGATGCGACCGTAGCACGTATTGATGAGATGAAGAAACTCGTGAAATAAACACAGAAACACGGTGATGAGCCGTGTTTTTTGGTATAATGAAATCAATATCTATTGATGGAGAAAGTGATGTCTAAGCACCCGCATTATGAATTGTTAAATTTAATTGGCTACGGTCTTGCCAAGTTTGACAAGCTTTTTATAAAAGAATTTCAATGTTCTAGCAAGTCGGAGTTTTATCGCTATGTGGTTTCTCTGGAAATTGCTGAAACAACTGGAGTTATAAAAAAT
Source organism: Streptococcus mitis (assembly GCF_047464945.1). Lineage (GTDB taxonomy): Bacteria > Bacillota > Bacilli > Lactobacillales > Streptococcaceae > Streptococcus > Streptococcus mitis_EA. Next base: position 86,848 of record NZ_JASHAX010000006.1, read on the forward strand.
AGAATGGATTTATTTGATCCTTATTTTGACAATAATCGAAAAGGTTGGTGGCAGAAAGCTGAAGTTTACCGTTTTCGTAAAGATTTAATTGATATGATGTTTGGAAATGAAGATGTTCATAGTTATGCTGAAATCGTTAAAATGTTACTTGCTAGTGAAGGAAAGCGAACAGGCATTACTACCATTGAAAAACCAATTATTCGAACTAAATTCAAACGTCTACAAGAAACTGGAATGGAAGCAGAAAATTATTTTATACTCAACTTTGATAAAGAAGAAAAATTTCAAGGTGGACTATTGACCGATGCCCGTCTTTATGGTGATGGATATGATTTCCAAGTAGATGTTCAAGAACATTCTTATCTTGCCGAAGTTAAAGGAATTCGAAAATCTAAGGGTCGCATTCGATTGACTGCCAGAGAATATGAAAAAGCCAAAGAGTTTCAATCAGATTTTATTTTATCTCTAGTTACTAACCTATATGATATTCCCAAGCTAGTGTTAATTGATAATTCTTTGAATCATTTTGAATTCCAAAAGAGCATCATAAAAAATGAAGTCATAGAATATAGAAGCTTAGAAGATTTGTATTAGTTCTCCCCCTTAACCTTTGACTATTCCGCAAAATTATCGTAAAATAAAGAGTAAATGATAAAATGAGGTCAGAGTCTGTTTACTCTGGCGATAGTAGTATAAATGAGGAGAAACGCTTTGGAATTAGAAGTATTTGCTGGGCAAGAAAAAAGTGAACTATCTATGATTGAGGTAGCGCGTGCTATCTTGGAACTTCGTGGTCGCGATCATGAGATGCATTTTAGCGATCTTGTAAACGAAATTCAAAACTACCTTGGAACATCAAACAGCGATATCCGTGAAGCCTTGCCTTTGTTCTACACAGAGTTGAACTTTGACGGTAGCTTCATCTCACTTGGAGACAACAAATGGGGTCTTCGTTCATGGTATGGTGTAGACGAAATCGACGAAGAAATCATCGCTCTTGAAGAAAATGATGACGATGAAGTAGCACCAAAAGCTAAGAAAAAACGCGTCAATGCCTTCATGGATGGTGATTCAGATGCTATTGACTACAATACAGATGATCCAGAAGATGAAGATGCATACGAAGCAGATCCAGCTCTTTCATACGATGATGAAAATCCAGATGATGAGAAAAATGAAGTGGAAGCTTATGATGCAGAAATCAACGAGATTGCCCCTGATGACTTGGGTGAGGACGTGGATCTCAACGAAGAAGACGACGAGTTTTCAGATGATGATTCTGAAAACATCGAGGAATAAAAGTTAGCTATTGACAATTATCCTTTTTTTAGGTATCATATTGTTCGGGCACCTCTTTTAGAGGTCGGGCTCCCTAGTTCTTAGGGAGCTATTTTTGTTTTTTCAAGAAGCTATCTTCTTGTCTTTTGGTTGTGAATCTGGTGCAGTAGTCCCAGATTATTCTTATTAGTGGTCTTGTTTTCTATGTCCCCTCGTAGTCAGCAAGACCTTGAGCATTTTAGAAAGAGGAATCTATGTCTACGAAATATATTTTTGTAACTGGTGGTGTGGTATCGTCTATTGGGAAAGGGATTGTGGCAGCAAGTCTAGGCCGTCTCTTGAAAAATCGTGGTCTCAAGGTAACCATTCAAAAGTTTGACCCTTATATCAATATCGATCCGGGAACTATGAGTCCTTACCAGCACGGGGAAGTTTTTGTGACAGATGACGGAGCTGAGACTGATTTGGACTTGGGTCACTATGAACGCTTCATCGATATCAATCTCAACAAATATTCCAACGTGACAACTGGTAAAATCTACAGTGAAGTTCTGCGTAAGGAACGCCGTGGAGAATACCTTGGGGCAACTGTTCAGGTTATTCCTCATATCACAGATGCTTTGAAAGAAAAAATCAAGCGTGCCGCTGTAACGACAGACTCTGATGTTATTATCACAGAGGTAGGTGGAACAGTAGGAGATATCGAGTCCTTACCATTCTTAGAGGCCCTTCGTCAGATGAAGGCAGATGTGGGTGCGGATAATGTTATGTACATCCATACAACCCTGCTTCCATACCTCAAGGCAGCTGGTGAAATGAAGACCAAACCAACTCAACACTCTGTAAAAGAATTGCGTGGATTGGGAATTCAGCCAAATATGTTGGTTATTCGTACAGAAGAGCCAGCTGGTCAAGGAATTAAAAACAAACTGGCCCAGTTCTGTGATGTGGCACCAGAAGCCGTTATCGAATCGTTGGATGTTGAACACCTTTACCAAATTCCACTGAACTTGCAGGCGCAAGGCATGGACCAGATTGTCTGTGACCATTTGAAATTAGACGCACCAGTAGCGGATATGACAGAATGGTCAGCTATGGTGGACAAGGTCATGAACCTTAAGAAACAAGTTAAGATTTCCCTTGTTGGTAAGTATGTTGAGTTGCAAGATGCCTACATCTCTGTGGTTGAAGCCTTGAAACACTCTGGTTATGCCAACGACGCAGAAGTGAAAATCAATTGGGTCAATGCCAATGATGTGACAGCAGAGAATGTGGCGGAACTCTTGTCTGATGCAGACGGAATCATCGTACCAGGTGGTTTTGGCCAACGTGGTACTGAAGGGAAAATACAAGCTATCCGCTATGCGCGTGAAAAGGATGTTCCAATGTTGGGTGTCTGCTTGGGAATGCAGTTGACTTGTATCGAGTTTGCTCGTCACGTTTTGGGGCTTGAAGGTGCCAATTCTGCAGAGCTTGCACCAGAAACAAAATACCCTATCATTGATATCATGCGTGATCAGATTGATGTTGAGGATATGGGGGGAACCCTTCGCTTGGGACTTTACCCGTCTAAGTTGAAACGTGGCTCTAAGGCAGCAGCTGCTTATCACAATCAAGAAGTGGTGCAACGCCGTCACCGTCACCGTTATGAGTTTAACAATGCCTTCCGTGAGCAGTTTGAGGCAGCAGGCTTTGTCTTCTCAGGTGTTTCTCCAGACAATCGTTTGGTCGAAATTGTGGAAATCCCTGAAAATAAATTCTTTGTAGCTTGTCAGTATCACCCTGAACTGTCAAGTCGTCCAAACCGCCCAGAAGAACTCTACACTGCCTTTGTCACTGCAGCAGTTGAGAACAGTAATTAGCAAAATCAGAACCTTTGAGAAGAATCTCAGAGGTTTTTTGCTTGCATATTTAGGATAAGATTTGCAAAATAAAAACATAGTGATATAATTAACATAAAAAATCCTAAGGAGGATCTACAATGAAAAAAATCACCCTATTTAGTTTAGCTTTAGCAGGCCTAGCTTTGCTTGTTTCACCTCATTCAGGGCAGGCATTTGAGCTTAAAGAAGAATGGGTTGTTAAGTGTGGAGTACAGTATCAAGATGGCAAGATTCTTCGATTTAATAATGGCCATGAAGTGGATATTAAAGTCTTGGATTTGCCAAAAACAGAGAAAATCGAGTGGACAGTTAGTCTCAATGGTCAAGATCAAACTGTCAATTTCCTAGGTCAAGAAAAGGACAAGTCTATGATGGGTGTAGAGGGACGTTATCTGAATTTCTATGTTCCATATGGCTATAGAGGAGATATCAAGGTCGAGGCTAAGAGCGGAAACGAAGTAAAGACCTGGTCAACGAAAGTTGTGGATGATATTCATAATGATAGTGGAAAGAGAGGCTACTACCATATTAAAGAATCAAATAATCAATACACCTACCTCGATGCTAAATGGGATTATCAAACCAAGACTTACACTGCTACTTTACCAGAGACTGTCAATGGTCAAAAAGTTTTTGCTTGGACAGACTATGACAATGGCGAGTTGAAACTTGAAAAACTAAAAACTATCAGTCGTAAATATGATGATGGAGGATCTTTCAAAGAACTTTATCCGATTGTAAAAGCCGAAAGCTGGCTAAAATCAAACCAAAACTGGTACTATCAAAAACAAGGTCAATTAGTACAGAATGCTTGGGTTAAAGCCAAGGGAACTTGGTACTTTATGAATGATAAAGGAGTCATGTTCAATCAAACTTGGCTCTATCAAGGTGGCAACTGGTATGCCTTTAAATCATCAGGAGCTATGATTGCGAGTGACTGGCTTTACGACCAAGGCAAGTGGTACTATTTATCAACTTCAGGAGCCATGAAAGCAAGCACTTGGGTTTATGACAAGGGAGACTGGTATTATGTAAGTTCTTCTGGTGCCATGCTAGCGAATGATTGGGTCAAAGATAATGGCAAGTGGTATTCTCTAGCTTCATCAGGTAAGATGCTTCGCAATACCTACACCCCTGATGGTTACTACGTTGGTAACTCAGGCGCCTGGCAATAAGAATAATACTCTTCGAAAATCTCTTCAAACCACGTCAGCTTCATCCACAACCTCAAAACGCTGTTTTGAGCTGACTTCGTCAGTTCTATCTACAACCTCAAAGCAGTGCTTTGAGCAACCTGCGGATAGCTTCCTAGTTTGCTCTTTGATTTTCATTGAGTATAAGAAGTCCTTTTCCTTAAAGGAAGAGGCTTTTTACTTGCTTTTCTGCTGCTTCCTCATTTGTCCTAAAGCCTTTTTTGTGTTAAAATGAATGGTATGAAAGCTAAAAAAATGTGGATGGCAGGTCTGGCTCTGCTTGGTATTGGGAGCCTTGCCCTTGCTACGAAAAAAGTTGCAGATGGCCGTAAGCTCATGAAGACTCAGGAAGAGTTGACAGCGATTGTGCGAGACCATTTTTCAGACATGGGGGAAATTGCGACCCTCTATGTTCAAGTCTATGAAAGCAGTCTAGAGAGCTTGGTTGGTGGCGTCATTTTTGAGGATGGCCGTCATTATACCTTTGTCTATGAAAATGAAGACCTAGTCTATGAGGAGGAAGTCTTATGATACAACCAGCAAGTTTAGAAGAATTAGCATCTTTAGTAGAAAAAGATGGCAAGAAGGTCTTTCTTTTTGTAGCAGACTGGTGTGGCGATTGTCGTTATATCTATCCTGCCTTACCAGAAATTGAGGAGACCAATCCAGAGTTTACCTTTATTCGAGTGGATAGAGACCAGTATATGGATTTGGCTAAACTCTGGGATGTATACGGAATCCCTAGCCTTGTTGTTCTAGAAAAGGACAAGGAAATCGGCCGTTTTGTTAATCGCGACCGTAAAAGCAAGCAACAAATTAATGACTTTTTAGCAGGACTGAAATAGGAGAAAATAGAAACAATGATTTTTACATATAACAAAGAACATGTCGGTGATGTCCTTATGGTCATCGTGAAAAACAGTGGAGATGCCAAACTGGATGTAGAACGCAAAGGCAAGGTAGCTCGTGTTTTCCTCAAAGGTAATGGGGAAACAGTGGCGTGGAATATTTTTGAAGTTTCAAGTTTCTTTGAAATTGCAGAGCGCGGTCAAGTCTTTTTATCAGATGAACAAGTAACTCGTTTGAACCAAGAATTACAAACGGAAGGTTTTGCAGAGGAAATTGTTAATGACAAGGAACCTAAGTTTGTTGTTGGTGAAATTGTCGAGATGGTAGCCCATCCTGATAGTGACCACCTCAACATCTGCCAAGTTGCAGTCGCAAGTGACAAGACAGTGCAAATCGTTGCCGGAGCACCTAATGCGCGTGTGGGATTGAAAACCATTGTAGCTCTTCCAGGAGCTATGATGCCCAAAGGCAATCTTATTTTCCCAGGTGAGCTTCGTGGCGAAAAGAGTTTTGGCATGATGTGTAGCCCTCGTGAATTGCATTTGCCAAATGCTCCGCAAAAACGTGGTATTATTGAATTATCAGAAGACCAAGTTGTCGGGACTCCATTTGATCCAGCTAAGCACTGGACTGCCTAAGAAGTTGTTAGTATCTGATAGACCAGCTAGAAGGAAATAAGATGGCAAAAAATGTTGTGATTACAGGAGCGACATCAGGTATTGGTGAAGCAATTGCGCGTGCTTATTTGGAGCAGGGTGAGAATGTCGTTCTAACTGGACGACGGACAGATAGACTAGAAGCTCTTAAGTCGGAGTTTGCAGAAGTCTTTCCAAATCAAACAGTTTGGACTTTTCCGCTAGATGTCACGGATATGACCATGGTAAAGACTGTCTGCTCTGATATTCTAGAAACGATAGGGAAGATTGACATTTTGGTTAATAACGCCGGACTGGCTCTTGGCTTGGCTCCCTATCAAGACTATGAAGAGCTGGATATGTTGACCATGCTGGATACCAATGTCAAAGGTTTGATGGCAGTCACTCGCTCTTTCTTGCCAGCAATGGTAAAAGCCAATCAAGGACATATCATCAACATGGGGTCAACCGCAGGAATCTACGCCTATGCGGGTGCTGCTGTTTATTCAGCTACCAAGGCAGCGGTTAAGACCTTTTCGGATGGACTGCGAATTGATACCATCGCAACGGATATCAAGGTTACAACCATTCAGCCTGGAATTGTCGAAACAGATTTTTCAACGGTACGTTTTCATGGTGACAAAGAGCGGGCTGCGACGGTTTATCAGGGAATTGAGGCCTTGCAAGCTCAGGATGTTGCAGACACAGTAGTCTATGTGACCAGTCAACCTCGTCGTGTGCAGATTACAGATATGACCATTATGGCCAATCAACAGGCGACAGGATTTATGGTTCATAAAAAGTAAAAAATTTTCTCGAAAAGTTACAAATTTCTGTAACTTTTTTTGATTTCCTACGAATAGATAAGTAGGAGGAAAAAATATGTATAATAAAGTTATCATGATTGGACGTTTAACGTCTACACCAGAATTGCATAAAACCAACAATGACAAGTCAGTAGCGCGAGCAACTATCGCTGTAAATCGTCGTTACAAAGACCAAAACGGTGAACGCGAAGCTGATTTTGTCAATATGGTCCTTTGGGGCAGACTAGCAGAAAGCTTGGCTAGCTACGCAACTAAAGGTAGTCTCATTTCAGTGGATGGAGAATTACGTACCCGTCGTTTTGAGAAAAATGGTCAAATGAATTATGTGACCGAAGTACTTGTGACAGGATTCCAACTTCTGGAAAGTCGTGCCCAACGTGCCATGCGTGAAAATAATGCAGGCCAAGATTTGGCGGATTTGGTTTTGGAAGAGGAGGAATTGCCGTTTTAAACATTGAAAAGTCTGAGTTGGTCTCAGGCTTTTTATCTTGAGAAAGTCAGACTTTTTCCTTGACTATTTCTGACCAAGTGATACAATAGAACTATGATTTAGCACTCAGATATAAAGAGTGCTAATACTATCTATCTCATTATGGAGGAAATCAGATGTTGAAACCATTAGGGGACCGTGTGGTCTTAAAAATCGAAGAAAAAGAACAAACTGTTGGAGGTTTTGTCCTCGCAGGTTCAGCCCAAGAAAAAACCAAAACAGCTCAAGTTGTGGCTACTGGACAAGGTGTTCGTACCTTGAACGGTGACTTAGTTGCTCCAAGTGTTAAAGCTGGAGACCGTGTCTTGGTTGAAGCTCACGCAGGTCTTGATGTCAAAGATGGCGATGAAAAGTACATCATCGTAGGCGAAGCTAACATTTTGGCTATCATTGAAGAATAGAAGGAGAAAGTAAGTATGTCAAAAGAAATTAAATTTTCATCAGATGCCCGTTCAGCTATGGTTCGTGGTGTCGATATCCTTGCAGATACTGTTAAAGTAACCTTGGGACCAAAAGGCCGCAATGTTGTTCTTGAAAAATCATTCGGTTCACCACTCATCACCAATGACGGTGTAACTATTGCCAAAGAAATCGAGTTGGAAGACCATTTTGAAAATATGGGTGCCAAATTGGTATCAGAAGTAGCTTCAAAAACCAATGATATTGCAGGTGATGGGACTACAACTGCAACAGTCTTGACCCAAGCAATCGTCCGTGAAGGAATCAAAAACGTCACAGCAGGTGCCAATCCAATCGGCATTCGTCGTGGGATTGAAACAGCAGTTGCTGCAGCAGTTGAAGCCTTGAAAAACAACGCCATCCCTGTTGCCAATAAAGAAGCTATCGCTCAGGTTGCTGCCGTATCTTCTCGTTCTGAAAAAGTCGGTGAATACATTTCTGAAGCCATGGAAAAAGTTGGTAAAGACGGAGTCATCACCATTGAAGAGTCACGTGGCATGGAAACAGAGCTTGAAGTCGTAGAAGGAATGCAGTTTGACCGTGGTTACCTTTCACAGTACATGGTGACAGATAGCGAAAAAATGGTGGCTGATCTTGAAAATCCATACATTTTGATTACTGATAAGAAGATTTCAAATATCCAAGAAATCTTGCCACTCCTAGAAAGTATTCTCCAAAGCAATCGTCCACTCTTGATTATTGCGGATGATGTAGATGGCGAGGCTCTTCCAACCCTTGTATTGAACAAGATTCGTGGAACCTTTAACGTAGTAGCCGTTAAGGCACCTGGTTTTGGTGACCGGCGCAAAGCCATGCTTGAAGACATTGCCATCTTGACAGGCGGAACAGTTATCACAGAAGACCTTGGTCTTGAATTGAAAGATGCGACAATTGAAGCTCTTGGTCAAGCAACGAGAGTAACTGTGGACAAAGATAGCACTGTTATCGTAGAAGGTGCTGGAAATCCTGAAGCCATTTCTCACCGTGTTGCGGTTATCAAGTCTCAAATCGAAACCACAACTTCTGAGTTTGACCGTGAAAAATTACAAGAACGCTTGGCCAAATTATCAGGTGGTGTAGCGGTTATTAATGTCGGAGCTGCAACTGAAACTGAGTTGAAAGAAATGAAACTCCGCATTGAAGATGCTCTCAACGCTACTCGTGCAGCTGTTGAAGAAGGTATCGTTGCAGGTGGTGGAACAGCTCTTGTCAATGTCATTTCAGCCGTGGCTGATTTGGAATTAACAGGAGACGAAGCAACAGGCCGCAATATTGTTCTCCGTGCTTTGGAAGAACCTGTTCGTCAAATCGCCCACAATGCAGGATTTGAAGGCTCTATCGTTATCGATCGTTTGAAAAATGCTGAGCTTGGTACAGGCTTCAACGCAGCAACTGGCGAGTGGGTTAACATGATTGATCAAGGGATTATTGATCCAGTTAAAGTTAGCCGTTCAGCCCTTCAAAATGCAGCATCTGTAGCTAGTTTGATTTTGACAACAGAAGCAGTCGTAGCCAATAAACCAGAACCAGTGGCCCCAGCTCCAGCAATGGATCCAAGCATGATGGGCGGCATGATGTAAGCTTTCTATAGAAAACAACTTATTAAAAAACACAAAAGGAGGGAATGTCTATCCCTCTTTTTATGCTATTCACTTTTAAATAGATTTGAGCTCTCCTAACTTATATGATAAAATAAGACTAGAAAAAGGAGAAGAACATGATCGATGTAGAAGAAATTCTGAGCAAGATGAACCCCAATCAGAAGATTAATTATGACCGTGTCATGCAGAAGATGGTACAAGTATGGGAGAAAAATGAGCAACGGCCAACCATTCTCATGCATGTTTGCTGTGCCCCTTGCAGTACCTATACACTAGAATATTTGACCAAGTATGCAGATGTGACCATCTATTTTGCCAATTCTAATATCCATCCCAAGGCAGAATACCATAAGCGGGCCTATGTCACCAAGAAATTTGTCAGTGATTTTAATGAGCGGACAGGAAATACGGTTCAGTACCTAGAAGCTCCCTACGAACCAAATGAATACCGAAAACTAGTTAGGGGACTAGAGGAGGAGCCAGAAGGTGGCGACCGTTGTAAGGTTTGCTTTGACTACCGACTGGATAAGACAGCGCAAGTGGCTATGGACTTAGGATTTGACTACTTTGGCTCAGCCTTGACCATCAGTCCTCATAAGAATTCTCAAACCATCAATAGCATCGGAATCGATGTGCAAAAAATTTATACAACCCACTATCTTCCAAGTGATTTCAAGAAAAATCAAGGCTACAAACGTTCAGTAGAGATGTGTGAAGAGTATGATATCTATCGTCAATGTTATTGTGGATGCGTCTATGCAGCTCAAGCCCAGAATATTGATCTGGTTCAAGTTAAGAAGGATGCCACAGCTTTCTTGCTGGATAAGGATGTTGAAAAAGACTATTCCCACATCAAATTTACAGTTACAAAATTAGATATATAGAGACCAACCCAGCTGAAAAACTGGGTTTTTCAAATAAAAAAACCAGGGCTTTCACCCTAGTTTGACAACTTTACCGATTCTTTAGTTCTACATAGCGCTTGTACCAAATGTTTACATAGGCTTCTGAGAAAGGACCACGTCCATTGTTAATCCAATCAACAAGAATTTTGACATGTTCTTTTAAAATATAGTCCAAGTCATCAGAATAATTCATTTTGCGTTTGTGACGCTCATACTCCTCAACGTCCAAGAGACGTTTTTCTCCATCTGTAAAAATTTTAACATCCAAATCGTAATCAATATACTTCAGTGCTTCTTCATCCAGATAGTAGGGGCTAGCCATATTGCAATAATAGGAAATTCCATTATCACGAATCATGGCAATGATATTAAACCAATATTTCTTGTGAAAGTAAACAATAGCCGGTTCTCGAGTGACCCAACGACGACCATCACTTTCGGTAACAAGTGTATGATCGTTGACACCAATAATGGCGTTTTCTGTTGTTTTTAGTACCATGGTGTCCCGCCAAGTTCGGTGGAGACTCCCATCATGCTTATAACTTTGAATTGTAATAAAGTCGCCTTCTTTTGGAAGTTTCATAACTAACCAACTTTCTACAATTTATAAGTTTATCGTTTACTATTGTACCATAAAATTGCCTAAAATCTGTGAATTTTACATGAAAATATTAAAGATATTCTCTGAGAGCGCTTGCTATATCCGAAAAATCGTAGCCCTTTCGTGCTAAAACTTGGGTTAAACGCTGTTTAAGTTCGTATCCTTCATATTTTCGGGCATACTTGGCATATTGCTTATCAAGTTCCTTGAAGATGAGTTCCTGAGTCGTTTCTTGGCCAACTTGACTATCCAACTGGTCAAAGGCACTTTTAGCATCAGAATAGGAAAACCCCTTGTTGGTCAGATTTTGTATAATCTTATCCTGCAAGGCACGAGCTGGAAGTTTTCCCTCATATTTTTTCAATAGTTTATTGGCTACACGTTGAGTAACTTCAGAAAAATCAAATTCTTTCAAGTTCTCTTCTATAGTAGATTTTGAAATTCCTTTTTGTGCTAGTTTCTGACTCAGTACATAAGGTCCCTTGTCTCCCGAAAGTTGATTGGCATTGATAATAGCATAAGCGTACTGGCTATCATTAATCCAATTATCTTCTTTAAGATTAGCAATGACTTGAGAAACGATGTTTTTATTAATATCGTATTTTTTTAGATATTCTCTGACTTCTTTTTCAGTGCGCGCTTTAAAGGATAGGTGGTAGAGGGCAAGATTCTTACCATAAGAAAATTGAGCAAAGCCCTGAATCTCTTTCAATTCTTCTTCGATTATCACCTTATCTCTTGATAACATAAAACGAACAATAGTATCTTCAGTAATGTAGTATTTGTCGCCATTATCAAGCTCCATCAGATAGAGTCTTTTTTTCTTTTCAAGTTTTGTGATTTTCATAGTTCTATTATAACTCAAAATGTGATAAGATAGGGGTATGAATCTGAAAGTGAAACAAAAAATACCATTAAAAATCAAGCGCATGGGAATTAATGGTGAAGGAATTGGCTTTTACCAAAAAACATTAGTCTTTGTGCCTGGTGCTCTCAAAGGTGAAGATATCTATTGTCAGATTACTTCTATTAAACGTAACTTTGTTGAGGCAAAATTACTGAAGGTCAACAAGAAGTCTAAATTTCGAGTTGTGCCAGCATGTACTATTTACAATGAGTGCGGAGGCTGCCAAATCATGCACCTGCATTATGATAAACAACTAGAGTTCAAGACGGACTTGCTTCATCAAGCGCTGAAAAAATTTGCCCCTGCAGGATATGAAATTTATGAAATCCGCCCGACGATTGGTATGCAGGAACCAAAGTACTACCGTGCTAAGTTACAATTTCAGACTCGAAAATTTAAGAATCAGGTCAAGGCGGGCTTATATGCACAAAATTCTCACTATTTAGTAGAGTTGAAAGACTGCCTGGTACAAGATAGGGAAACCCAAGTGATTGCTAATCGTCTGGCGGAATTACTTACTTTTCACCAAATTCCAATCACAGATGAGAGAAAAATTCTAGGTGTTAGAACTATAATGGTTCGACGAGCAAGAAAGACTGGACAGGTTCAGATTATTATTGTTACAAATCGTCAGCTTAATTTAACTCAACTAGTAAAAGACTTAGTTAAAGATTTCCCAGAAGTTGTGACAGTAGCTGTGAATACAAATACAGCTAAAACCAGTGAGATTTATGGTGAAAAGACAGAGATTATCTGGGGAGAAGAGAGTATTCAAGAAGGTGTTCTCGATTATGAATTTTCACTATCCCCTCGCGCTTTCTATCAATTAAATCCAGAACAGACAGAAGTTCTCTATAGCGAAGCGGTAAAAGCCTTGGATATTACTAAAGAAGATCATTTGATTGATGCTTATTGTGGAGTTGGTACGATTGGATTTGCCTTTGCAAAGAAAGTAAAGACACTTAGAGGAATGGATATTATCCCAGAAGCTATTGAAGATGCCAAGCGAAATGCGAAAAGAATGGGATTTGACAATACTCATTATGAAGCTGGAACGGCAGAAGAGATTATTCCTCGTTGGTACAAGGAAGGCTACCGAGCAGATGCTCTGATTGTGGACCCACCACGTACAGGTCTGGATGATAAGTTATTAGATACTATTCTTACTTATGTGCCAGAAAAAATGGTTTATATTTCTTGTAATGTTTCGACCTTGGCTCGTGATTTGGTACGCTTAGTAGAAGTCTATGATCTTCATTATATCCAGTCGGTCGATATGTTCCCACATACAGCTCGAACTGAAGCTGTTGTAAAATTAATAAAAAAAGTTTAAAAAAGGTGTTGACAAAAAATAAAAAGTCGGTATAATAGTAAGAGTTGAAAACACCAACTCTGGTCCGTTGGTCAAGGGGTTAAGACACCGCCTTTTCACGGCGGTAACACGGGTTCGAATCCCGTACGGACTATGGTATGTTGCAGTTGAAACACTTGATGAAAAAAGTTTTAAAAAAGTTTCAAAAAAGTGTTGACAAGCGAAAGCGACTGTGATATACTAATATAGTTGTCGCTTGAGAGAAGCGAGTGACAAAGACCTTTGAAAACTGAACAAGACGAACCAATGTGCAGGGCGCTACAACTAAGGTTGTAGTACTGAACAATGAAAAAACAATAAATCTGTCAGTGACAGAAATGAGTGAGAACTCAAACTTTTAATGAGAGTTTGATCCTGGCTCAGGACGAACGCTGGCGGCGTGCCT